>CAIXAY010000521.1 GCA_903917505.1 uncultured beta proteobacterium
AGCCACGGGCTGATGCCGGCGTGGATGAACAGCATCGTCGAGGTGTAGGCGCCGATACCGAAGAAGGCGACATGGCCGAGCGACACCTGGCCGGCGTAGCCGCCGAGGATGTTCCAGGCGACACCGACCTGGGCGAACATCAGGATCAGGATCAGGAAGTTCTGGTGCGAGGGACTCGTCACCAGGAGCGGCAGGATGCAGGCGCCGGCGAGCGCCAGCGCAATCGTTGCGTTGCGTCGATTCGAAGTCATGATCAGGCCCTCCCCATCAGGCCCTGCGGGCGCACCAGCAAGACCAGCAGGAACAGCGACAGGACGATGGCCATTTTGTATTCCGGTCCGAGCAGGAAGCCGCCGACGACTTCGACGACGCCGACGATGATGCCGGCCCAGAAAGCGCCGCTGACGCTGCCGAAGCCGCCGAGCGCGACGACGACGAAAGCGATCAGGATGAAATTCGCGCCGACCTCGGGGAAGATCGGGAAGAAGCTCGAGAGCAGGACGCCGGCGACGCCGGCGCACGCCGCGCCGATGCCCCACGCCAGGGCGAACATGCGTTGCGACGGAATGCCCATCAGCTGCGCCGCCTCCTTGTCCTGCGCCGTGGCTTCGAGCGCCGCGCCCAGGCGCGTGCGGTTGATGAACCACCAGACGGCGCCGGTCGCCAGGATCGCCCCGACGCCGGCGATGATCTGCGGCAAGCCGAAATGCAGCCCGGCAAAGACCACGTTGCCCGACGAGTACGAGTTTTCGATGGTGCGGAAATCCGGTTTCCAGAAGAACTGCGCGAGGCCGCGAAACAGGATCATCATGCCGAAGGTGGCGAAGATCTGCGACAGCGGCGGCGCGTTGATGATGCGCTTGATCACCAGTTGATATACCGCGATTCCCAGCGCAAAGAGCATCAGCACGGTCAGCGGCAACGTGACCAGCGGGTCGAGGGCGAACAGCGAAAACAGCCAGAAGCTCGAATACATCCCGAACATCAGGAACTCGCCGTGCGCGAAATTGACGATGTCCATGACGCCGAAGATCATCGTCAGCCCGACCGCGACCAGGGCATAAATCAGCCCGATCAGCACGCCAGAGAGCAAGGTTTGCAGCAGGATTTCCCCGGTCATCTCATCACCGTCAGAGGGAATAAAACCAGGCCGCGGGGTTTAACGACAACCCCGCGGCCTGGAGGAACGATCAGCGCTTATCGCTTATCCCAGCCTGGCATCGGCCAGATGAGATCCTTGCTGGCCAGGGCGAACGGCCAGACGGTGACGTACTTGCCGTCCTGCACCTGGACGATGATGCCGGAGCCCATGGTGTTCTGCCCGGTGGCATCGAACTTGACGCCGGCCCACGGCATGATCAGCTGGTTGCCTGGCATGTTGGTTTCGGAAAGCGCCTTGCGCACCGCTTCCGGTTCGACCGACTTGGCGCGGTTGATGGCGTCGGCCAGAACGAACAGGCCGGTGAAGGAGCGCGCCGAGTTGCCGTTGAAATCGACCTTGTACTTCTGCAGATACAGATCGTTGACCTGCTTGATCAGCGGATTGCGGCTGGTCAGGTCGAGCGCCCACACCTCGCGCGACAGAACGTAGTTGCCGTCCTTGCCGAGTGTCTTCAAGAATTCCGAATCGTTGAAGCCGGCGTCGTTGGCGAGGATGGCGTCCGGCGTGAAGCCCTGTTCCTTGTACGTCTTCATCGACAGGATGGCGTCGCCGAGATACGACGATTGCATGATCAGGTCGGCGCCCGATGCCTTCAGGCGCTGCACCTCGGACGTGAGCTGGGTGCTCTTGGCCGGGTAGATGATCTTCTCGACGATGTTGTAGCCGAATTCCTTGCCCAGCCGCTCTTCGAGCTTGTTGGTCTCGGTGCCCCACAGGGTGTTCTCGTTCACCAGCGCGATGCGCTTCGGCTTGACGCCCTTCTTGGCCTCGACGTCCTTGAGGAACTCGAAGAAGTTATGGACGAAGAGATCGTCATGCGGCGTGGTGCGGAAGAACCACTTGAAGTTGCGCTGCGTCAGCGTCGCCGACGAGGACTCGGGATTGAGGAAGGGCACGCCGTAGCGTTCGGCGACCTGACTCGCCGTGACCGTGACGGCGCTGAAGTAGCAGCCGATGACCGCCGCCACCTTGTCCTGGGTAATCAGGCGCTCGGTCTCGGTGGCGCCGACCTGCGGATTGCCCTGGTGATCGGCGAAAATCAGCTTGATCTTGGCGCCCTTGAGATTCGGCAGGCCGCCGCCGGCGGCCAGCGGGATGTTGATTCCCTTGGCACCATTGTTGATCATGTCTGCTGCGAGTTCGAGCGCATTCCGCATTTCCAGCCCGGTCGACGCCGCCGCGCCGGTCAGCGGATAGACCGCCCCGATACGGATCTCGTCCTCGGCGCGGGCGCTGCCCCAGAAGCCAGAGGTCAGCACCAAGACCGTCGCTATGACGGTTCGTATAGTTCGCATGTTCATCGTTACCTACCTCCAAAGAAAGTCAAAACGATTTACCCCGAGTGCAAAGCCGCCGGTATTATCGCGGGAATTCCAGCTTCCCGCCATGCTTATCTGAAGCGTGGGACACGCAGGCCTCGGGCGCGCCGGTCCGGTCGACCCGCATGGCTTCCGCCGGCTCGCCGCGCGAAATACCCACGCGCCGCCGACCGGAACTTTCGCCGAGATCGGCGTTGCGGTCAACCCGTTGTTTCATGCACATAGCACATCCTGTCGGCTAGGGCTCGCCGGAAACCCATCCGTCATTCACCTCATTGTACAAGCCTGTCATATCAGGAACGATGGGCGCGATGCGATCGGCCCAGGCCTGCCATTGCGCTTCCACGGCGAGCAGCGCCTGCCGCGCTTCGGCACCGCTGACCGCGGCGAAGCGGATCTTGTCGTCCGGCTTGATCTGGCCGAGCCGGGGCAGGTCGGCGGAGATGACCGTGGCTATTTTCGGATAACCGCCGACGGTCTGGCAATCGGCGAGCAGGATGATCGGCTGCCCGTTGCCGGGGACCTGAATGACGCCCGGCGTCACGCCGTCCGAAACGATGTCGGCCGCTTCCGGCCGCAGGTGCGCGAGCGCCGACCCCTCGAGGCGCGCGCCCATGCGATCGAGCTGCGCCGTGACGCGATACTCGGAAGCGAAAAATGCCTGCACGGCTTCCGGCTTGAAATGCCCGGCCTGCGGTCCGGGCATGACGCGAATCGGGCCGGCGCCATGCGACCAGGGCGCGGCCTGGCTTTCGCGATACATGCGGTGCGGCTCGGCCGCGCACGGCAGGAGATTGCCGGTGGCGACAAGGCGCCCGTCGATGCCGCCGATCAGCGCGCGCTGGTAGGTCGAGCGGCTGCCGAGCTGCAGCGGCGACAAGATGCCGCCGCTCACCGCGAGGTAGGCGCTGCCGCCGGCCAGCGCAGCGATCTCGAGCACTTCCTGCGGATTGAGCGTAAGGCTCGTCCACGCCGAAACCTCGACCGCCGTCCCGTCAACCCGCCGCAGCTGCGCGGAGATCTCTCCGGCCAGCGCCAGGCGCACCCGTCCGCGCTTGATTCGCAGCGTCGGGCCGACGGCGCGAATTTCGATGCATGCGCAGTCCGGCGGATTGCCGACCAGCGCGTTGGCGCAGCGCGCCAGCAGCGGATCGAGACAACCGGAAACGGTAATCCCCATGTGCCGGTAACCGAAGCGGCCGGCGTCCTGAATGCTGTTGCCGATGCCGCCGTCGATGACCGCGATCGCCGCGTCCATCACGCTTGCTTCCTTGAAGCCAGGAAGCGGCGGCGATCGAGCGCGCCGGCGGCGGACGCCGCTTCCATCTCCAGAAAAGCCTGGCGATCGATCGCCTGCCAGCGGACGCTGTCGCCGGAAGCGAGCAAGGCTGGCGACTCGCTGTCGCTCGCCGAGAACATCGGCACCGGCGTTCGCCCGAGCAGACGCCAGCCACCGGGGCTCTCCCACGGATAGACCGCGCACATCGTGCCGGCGACCGCCAGCGAACGCGCCGGGACGGCCTTGCGCGGCGAAGACAGGCGCGGCATTTCGAGCTGCGCGGGCAGACCACCCATGTAGGGGAAGCCGGGCATGAAACCGATCATGTAGACCTCGAAGGTCGCCTCGCTCATCAGCGCGATGACCTCGTCCCGGCGCATATTCTTCGCCGCGGCGAGCTCGGCGAGGTCGGGCGCGAGATCGTCGTCGAAGCAGACGGGGATGCGCCAGTGCCGGCCGGCGCGACTCGCCGTGCCCGACGACGCCGCAAGGCGCAGCAGCGCCGCGCCGAGCCGCTCGCCGTCGCAGCGGAGCGGCTTGTAGTGCACGCTCAACGAGCGGAAGGTCGGGACGACATCGACGATGGCGGCAAAACCGTCAGCATCGGCAGCGCCCTCGCCCGCCGCCGTCCGGGCCAGCTCGATGGCGCCGGCGAGGCCGAGCACCCGCGCGTGCAGCGCCGGGTCTATGCTCTCGCCGAACTCGACCGTCCACGCCGCATCGCCCAGCGCGAGCAGCTTTGGCGCGGGCGCAGCAGCAGGGGTAGTCGCCGTCATGGGGATGCCTCCAGGAACAGAACCTTGCACGGGCTCGGCAAGCAATTCGCCATTATCTGCGGTAGGCGTCGATGATCGCCTGGCCTTCAGCGCCGGTTTGCGTCACCCAGTCGGCGGTCATCGTCAGGCCGATCTTCTTGAGATCGGAAAGAAGCTGCGGCGAACCGGCGCCGACGGTCATGCCATTCTTGGCCAGTTGCTCCTTGTACCAGCCGTTCTTCTCTTCGCTGATTTTCCAGCCGCGCGTTTCGGCCGCGGCGGCGGCCCTGAGCACGACGGCCTGCGTCGAACTATCGAGCGCGTCGAAAGCCCGCTGCGCGACGATGACAATGTCCTTGGGCAGCCAGGCATTGACTTCATAGTAGTATTTGACCCGTTCCCAGACCTTGCTGTCGTAGCCGGTCGCATCCGACGTCATGAAGGCGCTGACCGCGCCGGTGGCCAGCGCCGTATCGAGTTCGGCAGCCTGGATGGTGACCGGCTGGGCGCCGACCAGTTGCGCGATGCGGCTGGAATTCGGGTTGTACGAGCGCCAGCTGACGCCCTTCAGGTCGGCCGCCGAATTGAGCGGCTTGCTGCTGAAGATGCCTTGCGGCGGCCACGGCACGGCATACAGAATCTTCATGCCCTGCCTGGCGAAGCGCGCCTCGGTCGCCGCTTTCGAGACTTGCCAGAGTTTCGCCGCCTGCGCGTAACCGGTCGCCAGGAAAGGCGTGGCGTCAAGACCGAACATCGCGTCTTCGTTGGAAAAACCGGAGATGATGATTTCGCCGATAGCGGCCTGCCCGCCCTGGACCGCGCGCTTGATCTCGTTGGCCTTGAACAGCGAACCGCCGTCGTAGACGGTGATCTTCAGCTTGCCGCCGCTTTCCTTGTCGACATCGGCAACAAACTGGCGAATGTTCTCGGTGTGGAAATTGCCGGTCGGATAGGCGGTCGGCATATCCCATTTCGTCTGCGCTTGGGCGCTCGCGCCGAGAAACAACAGGATTGCGGCGGAGCCGACGGTGACGAGCGTCTTCAACATGGCATTCTCCTCACATTACAGGTATCCGACGCGCCGACGGCGGGCCTCGTTGAACGCCACTCCGGCAGCACAGCCCGATCAGCGCGCCCGATAGAGTAGGCTCGGATGCACATCCCGCAGCACCTTCTGCATGCCCTTGCGGCTCTTGAGGTTAAGAATGACCGGCGAGCGCGTGTTGGCGGCGATCTTGCCGTTCTCGGCCTCGTTGCGATAAACGATCAGCACCACAGCAACATCCGCCGCGCTTTCCAGTCCGATGAGCGCACAATCGGCGTCGGAGAGCTCGATCTGATACTCGATGTCGAGCGCTTCCGGTGCGACGATCGGGAACATCACGGCGGTATCGTCGATCGATTGCAGCCAGAAGACCGTGGCCTTGCCTTCCTCATGAAACAGCTTGTAGCACTTGCTGCTCTCGAAACCGACGATGCCTTCGGGGAAAGTGAATAGCGTGTCCGGATCAATGCTGACGTTCTTCAAGCCGAGCCGTTCGATATCGATTTTCATGAACTTTTCCTGGGAGGCGGACGCGCCGGATTGGCAAGACGGCCATTTAACTCCAATCGGGCGCAGCCTGCAACACGCGGCAAGCATAACGGCGATGCCGCGGAGCAACACGGCACGCCGGCCGGCACTTGAGTTTTCGCGCGCGATTGCGCATAGTTCGCCCTTTTTTTGAAAGTTTGAAGATTAATGGCAACAGCTGTTGAACAAGGCATCACGCTCAAGATTGCCGAAGAAATCGGCGCCCGCCCCGAGCAGGTCAGCGCCGCCGCCGCGCTGCTCGACGAAGGGGCCACCGTGCCCTTCATCGCGCGTTACCGCAAGGAAATTACCGGCGGCCTCGACGACATCCAGCTGCGCCTGCTCGACGAGCGCCTCGTCTATCTGCGCGAACTCGAAGCGCGCCGCGCAGCCATCGTCGCCTCGATCGCCGAGCAGGGCAAGCTGACGCCCGAGCTCGCCGCCCAGATCGCCGCGGCCGAGAGCAAGCAGGCGCTCGAAGACCTCTATCTGCCGTACAAGCCGAAGCGCCGCACGAAGGCACAGATCGCCCGCGAGGCCGGCCTCGCGCCGCTCGCCGAGGCCCTGCTCGCCGACCCGGCCTTGAGCCCCGAGGCCGAGGCCGCGGGCTATCTCAAGGCCGAGGCGCAAGCGCTCGGCTTCACCGATGTCAAGACCGTGCTCGACGGCGCGCGCCAGATCCTGATGGAACAGTTCTCCGAAGACGCCGAACTGCTCGGCAGCCTGCGCAGCTATCTCGAAGAACACGGCGTCGTCAAGGCGACGCTGATCGCCGGCAAGGAGACCGAAGGCGCCAAGTTCCGCGACTACTTCGACTACAGCGAGACGCTGCGCACCATCCCGTCGCACCGCGCGCTGGCGCTCCTGCGCGGGCGCCACGAAGGCGTGCTGCAGATCGCCCTGCTGCTCGACAGCGAAGTCAAACAACTCGATCCGGCGCAGATCGCGCCCGGCCACAACCCCTGCGAAGCGCGCATCGCCAGGCGCTTCTCGATTTCCGAGCAGGGCCGCGCGGCCGACAAGTGGCTATCCGACACGGTGCGCTGGACCTGGCGCGTCAAGATCTCGCTGCATCTCGAACTCGATCTGATCAACGCCCTGCGCGAGCGCGCCGAAGTCGAAGCGATCCGCGTGTTC
>CAIXAY010000522.1 GCA_903917505.1 uncultured beta proteobacterium
ATGGATGAACTGACCACAGTCTATATTCAGGAAAGCCGCGAACAACTCGCCGCGATGGAAGCCGGCCTGTTGCGGCTTGAGCAGCAACCTGACGATAGCGACAACATCAACGGCATCTTCCGCGCCGCGCACACCATCAAGGGCGGCGCCGGCGTTGTCGAATGCCACTTCATCGTCTCCTTTACGCACCTGGTCGAGAACCTGCTCGACGCGCTGCGTAACGGCGACATCGCCGTCAGCAGCCCGCTGGCCACGCTGCTCTTTGAATGCTGTGACCACATGGGCAGCCTGGTCGATGTGCTCGCCGCACAAGCGCCGGAACCCGAGGCCGGCCTGCTCGCACGCGGCGAGGCGCTGACCTTGCGCCTGAAGAGCATTCTCGAAGCCAACAAGGAGTCCTCGAGCACGCCCGGAAACTCCAGCCTGACCGTGCATGACAACACGGTCGAGGTCGAAACTTCCGGCGGCGGCGTCGTCAATACCGACAGCTGGCACATCTCCGTGCGTTTCGGCAGGAACGTCCTGCGTGGCGGCATGGATCCGCTGTCCTTCATCCGCTATCTGGGCGGTCTGGGCGAAATCATCGGTATCGAAAGCATCGCCGACGCCATGCCGCCGGCCGCCGAAATGGACCCTGAATCCTGCTACATGGGCTTCGAGATCCGGCTGCAGACAAAGGCCTCCAAGGCCGACATCGAGCGCGTCTTCGATTTCGTGCGTGACGACTGCGCGTTGCGCATCCTGCCGCCGCACAGCAATGTCGCCGACTACCTCCGTCTGATCAATGAACTGCCGGAAGACACCATGCGCCTGGGCGAGATGCTGGTACGCTGCGGCGCCCTGACGCAGGCCGAAATAGAACAGGGCCTGCGCGACCAGAATACCTCGGCGGCCAGGGCGCAGGCCAGCGACCAGCCGGCGCCGCCGCTGGGCGAGATCCTCGTCGAAAACAAGGTCGTACATAAGGAAATCGTCGACGCGGCCATTGCCAAACAGACCCAGACCGTCGACAAGAAAGCGCGGGATTCGCAGCTCGTGCGCGTCCATGCCGACAAGCTCGACCAGCTCATCGACCTCGTCGGCGAACTGGTCATCGCCGGCGCTTCGGCCAATCTGCTCGCACTCAAGAGCAGCCAGTCCGATCTCGTTGAAGCCACCTCGATCCTCTCGCGGCTGGTCGAAAGCATCCGCGACTCCGCACTGCAACTGCGCATGGTGCAGATCGGCGACACCTTCACGCGTTTCAATCGCGTGGTACGGGATGTCTCCAAGGAACTCGGCAAGGAAATCGAACTGGTGATCAGCGGCGCCGAGACCGAACTCGACAAGACCGTCGTCGAAAAGATCGGCGACCCGCTGATGCACCTGGTGCGCAACTCGCTCGATCACGGCATCGAGCCGGCGGCGCTCCGCCTCGAACGCGGCAAGCCGGCCTGCGGTCGCGTCTCGCTCAATGCCTTCCACGATTCGGGCATCATCGTCATTCAGGTTTCGGATGACGGCGGCGGCCTCAACCGCGAAAAAATCCGCGCCAAGGCCATTGAACGCGAACTGATCCAGCCCGGCGATACGCTGACCGACAACGAAATCAGCAACCTCATTTTCGAGCCGGGTTTTTCGACCGTGGAAAAAGTATCCAATCTATCCGGGCGCGGCGTCGGCATGGACGTCGTCCGGCGCAACATCCTGTCGCTGCGCGGCACGGTAGAAGTCAGTTCAGTTGAAGGCCAGGGATCGACCTTCACCATCCGGCTGCCGCTGACGCTGGCCATCATCGACGGCTTCCTGGTCGGGATCGAGAAGGCGTCCTACGTCATCCCGCTCGATTCGGTCGTCGAGTGCATCGAACAGAAGAACCTCACCGGCGACCGCAACTTTCTCAATCTGCGCGGCGAGGCGCTACCCTTTATCCGCCTGCGCGACATTTTCGAAACGGAAGGCCAGGCGCCGGCACGCGAAAGCATTGTCGTCGTCCAGTTTTCCGGGCGTCGTGCCGGCATCGTGGTCGACCAGTTGATGGGTGAATTCCAGACCGTCATCAAACCGCTCGGTCGCATGTTCGCCCACCTGCGCGGCATCGGCGGCTCGACCATTCTCGGCAGCGGTGAAGTCGCCCTCATCCTCGATGTCGGAGCACTGGTGCAAATCGTCACCCGCTCCGAGGAAGATCGCCTGTTGCCGCACCGGCACAGCACATCATTTTCAGCAGCAAACAATTCATCAGCAGTTCAATTAGGGAGGTAGATCATGTTCAAGAATCTTAAAATCGGCGTCCGTCTCGGGATAGGCTTTGCAGCTTCCCTGGCATTCCTGATCATCATTGCGGCGATCAGTTATCTGCGCGTCGGTGCACTTAATGGCGAAATTGAACTGCTGGTCAATGACCGTTTCCCGAAGACGGTGCAGGCCAACAACGTCATTGATGCCATCAACACCATCGCCCGACAGTTACGCAATGCCTACATCTATTCGGGAACTGAACAGCAGAAGTCGCTGGAGGCGATCGCCCCGGAACGAAAGAAGATTACCGAGAACCTTGACAAGCTGGATAAATCGATCAAGAGCGAAAAGGGCAAGGATCTGCTCAAGAAAATACACAATTCTCGAACCACGTACGTAGCCTCGCAGGACAAGTTCATCGAGTTGCTCAAGGCCGACAAAAAGGCCGATATCGTGGTCCTGATGCAGGGTGATCTGCGCAAGAGCCAGGGCGATTACATGGCTAGCGTCAACGAG
>CAIXAY010000523.1 GCA_903917505.1 uncultured beta proteobacterium
ACCTTGGTCGAGGTGATGCGCTCCTGCAGGCGGCCCATTTCTTCGGCCAGCGTCGGCTGGTAACCGACCGCCGACGGCATGCGGCCGAGCAGCGCCGAGACTTCGCAGCCGGCCAGCGTGTAGCGGTAAATGTTATCGACGAAGAACAGGATGTCGCGGCCGTCGTCGCGGAAGCGCTCGGCCATGGTCAGCCCCGTCAGTCCGACGCGCAGGCGGTTGCCCGGCGGCTCGTTCATCTGGCCGAAGACCATCGCCACCTTGTCGAGAACGTTCGACTCCTTCATCTCGTGATAGAAGTCGTTGCCCTCGCGCGTGCGCTCGCCGACGCCGGCGAACACCGACAGGCCGGCGTGCTGCTTGGCGATGTTGTTGATCAGTTCCATCATGTTGACCGTCTTGCCGACGCCGGCGCCGCCGAACAGGCCGACTTTGCCGCCCTTGGCGAACGGGCAGACGAGGTCGATGACCTTGATGCCGGTTTCGAGCAGGTCGACCGACGGTGACAGTTCCTCGAAGGTCGGCGCGTTCTGGTGGATGGCGCGGCGCTCTTCGGTCGGTATCGGCCCGGCTTCGTCGATCGGCCGGCCGAGCACGTTCATGATGCGGCCGATGGTCGCGTCGCCGACCGGCACCGAAATCGCGGCGCCGGTGTTGTTGACCTTCATGCCGCGGCGCAAGCCGTCGGAGGAGCCCATGGCGATCGTGCGCACGACGCCGTCGCCCAGCTGCTGCTGGACTTCGAAGGTCAGGTCCGCTTCGCAGCCGTCGTGCTCTTCGGCCTTGTCGAGCAGCAGCGCGTCATAGATGTGGGGCATCGCCTCGCGCGGAAACTGGATGTCCACCACGGCGCCGATGCACTGAACGATGTTTCCTTGACTCATTGTCGTATCCTTAATCAATAAGCACGCTAGGTCAGACGGCTGCTGCGCCGCCGACGATTTCCGAAAGCTCTTTGGTGATGGCGGCCTGGCGCGCCTTGTTGTAGCTCAGCCGCAGTTCGCCGATCACGTTCTTGGCGTTGTCCGAAGCCGACTTCATGGCCACCATGCGCGCGCTTTGCTCGGACGCCATGTTTTCGGCGACCGCCTGGTAGAGCATGGCTTCGACGTAGCGCAACAGCAGGCTGTCGATGACCGACTTGGCGTCGGGTTCGTACAAATAATCCCAGCGGTTGCGGGTGCTGCTGCCGACGAGATTGCCCGAGAGCGGCAGGAGCTGCTCGATGACCGGCTCCTGCTTCATCGTATTGATGAAGCGCGTGTAGGCCAGATACAGCACATCGATCTCGCCGTTCATGTAGGCGTCGAGCTGCACCTTGGCCGGGCCGATCAGCTTTTCCAAGTGCGGCGTGTCGCCGATCGCCACGACGTGCGAGACGAGGCGGGCGCCGGCGCGCTGCATGAAGCCGAAGCCCTTGTTGCCGACCGCGGTCACCGGCAGCGTCTTGCCTTCGGCGTCCCACTCCTTCCTCCGCCCGAGCGCGAGGCGCAGGATGTTGGTGTTGAGGCCGCCGCACAGGCCCTTGTCGGAAGTGATCGCGATCAGGCCGACGGCCTTGACCGTCTCGCGCTTCTCGAGGAAGGGATGGCTGTAGTCGGTCAGCGCGTGCGACAGATTGCCGGCGACGCGCCTGATCTTTTCGCCGTAGGGGCGCGCCGCGCGCATGCGGTCCTGCGCCTTGCGCATTTTCGACGCGGCCACCATTTCCATGGCCTTGGTGATCTTGCGCGTGCTCTCGACGCTCTTGATCTTGTTGCGAATTTCCTTGCCGCTGGCCATGAGAGTCTCCGGTTCAGCCCAGCGTGGCCTTGAACGCCTCGATCGCCTTGGAAAGCGTCTGCTCGGCATCGGCGTCGAGTTCCTTGCTCGTCTCGATCTTGGCGATGAGATCTGCGTACTTCTCCCGGACGAAGGCGTGCATCTGCTTCTCGATGTCGAGCGCGTTCTTCACTTCGACGTCGTCGAAGTAGCCCTTGTTCACCGCGTGCAGCGTGATGGCCATCGTCGAAATCGCCATCGGCGCGTACTGCGGCTGCTTCATCAGTTCGGTGACCAGGCGGCCGCGATCGAGCTGCTTGCGCGTCGCTTCGTCGAGGTCGGAAGCGAACTGCGCGAAGGCCGCGAGTTCGCGATATTGGGCAAGCGCCAGGCGCACGCCGCCGCCGAGCTTCTTGATGACCTTGGTCTGCGCCGCGCCGCCAACGCGCGACACCGAGATGCCGGCGTCGATGGCCGGACGGACACCGGCGTTGAATAGATCGGTGTCGAGGAAGATCTGGCCGTCGGTGATCGAGATGACGTTGGTCGGAACGAAAGCGGACACGTCGCCGGCCTGCGTTTCGATGACCGGCAAAGCGGTCAGCGAACCGGTCTTGCCCTTGATTTCGCCCTTGGTGAAGCGCTCGACCCAGGCTTCGGAAACGCGCGCGGCGCGCTCGAGGAGGCGCGAGTGCAGGTAGAAAACGTCGCCCGGATAGGCTTCGCGGCCGGGCGGCCGGCGCAGCAGCAGCGAGACCTGGCGGTAGGCCCAGGCCTGCTTGGTCAGGTCGTCATAAATGATCAGCGCGTCCTGGCCGCGGTCGCGGAAGTACTCGCCCATGGTGCAGCCCGAGTAGGGCGCGATGTATTGCAGCGCCGCCGATTCGGCGGCGGTCGCGGCGACGATGATCGTGTATTCGAGCGCGCCGTGGGCTTCGAGCTTGCGCACGACATTGACCACGGTCGAGGCTTTCTGCCCGATCGCCACGTAAATGCAGATCAGGTCCTTGCCCTTCTGGTTGATGATCGTATCGACGGCGACTGCGGTCTTGCCGGTCTGCCGGTCGCCGATGATCAACTCGCGCTGGCCGCGGCCGATCGGAACCATCGCGTCGATCGATTTCAAACCGGTCTGCACCGGTTGCGAAACCGATTTGCGCCAGATCACCCCCGGCGCGACTTTCTCGATCTTGTCGGAAAGCTTGGCGTTGACCGGGCCTTTGCCGTCGATCGGCTGGCCGAGGGAGTTCACGACGCGGCCGAGCAATTCCGGGCCGATCGGCACTTCAAGAATGCGGCCGGTGGTCTTGACCGTATCGCCTTCGCTGATGTGTTCGTACTCGCCGAGCACGACGGCGCCGACCGAGTCGCGCTCGAGGTTGAGCGCCATGCCGAAAGTGCCGCCCGGGAATTCCAGCATCTCGCCCTGCATCACGTCGGCCAGGCCGTGGATGCGGCAGATGCCGTCGGTCACCGAAACGACGGTCCCCTGCGTGCGGGTTTGCGCGCCGATATCAAGGCTTTGAATCTTGTTCCTGATCAGCTCGCTGATCTCGGAGGGGTTCAATTGCATTGTGTTTCTCCTAGTTCTTTAGCGCTGCAGCCATTGCTTCGAGCTTGCCGCGGACAGAAGCGTCAAGTACCTGATCACCGACCACCACCTTGACCCCGCCGATCAGCGCGGCGTCAACCTCGACGCGCACCTGCAGCTTGCTGCCGAAATGCGGCTCGAGCTGGCTGATCAGCGCTTTCAGTTGCGTGTCGTCGAGCGCATAGGCGCTCGTCAGCACGGCATCGCGCGCGCCCGCGTCGGCACTCTTCAGCTGCTCGTAGAGTTCGCGGATCTGCGGCAGCACCGCCAGACGCTCGTTCTCGGCGAGAATGCCGACAAAAGCGGCGAGTTCGCGATCGGCCGATTCCCCGGCTTCACCGCGCAGCGATAACACGAGGTCGGCGACCTGGGCGGCGGAAAACTTCGGATTGCCGATGACTGCGTCCATGGCCGGGTCGCCGGCGATGGCGGCGAGCCGCTGCAGGCGATCGGACCACAGCGCCAGCGTCCCGCTTTCGCGCGCCAGACGAAAGATCGCCTGGGCGTACGGGCGGGCAATGGTAACGGACTCGGCCATGGGCGTTATAGGTCCTGTTGTATCGCGGCCAGGATGTCGGCATGCGCCTTGGCGTCGACCTCGCGGCGCAAAATCTTCTCGGCGCCGGCGACGGCGAGTTCAGCCACGCGTTCGCGCAGCGACTCCTTGACCCTTGCGGCTTCCTGCTCGATTTCGGCCTTGGCGCCGGCGATCACCAGATCCGCTTCGCGCCGGGCTTGCGCCTTGGCTTCCTCGATCATCTGCAGGCCGCGTTGCTCGGCGTGGGCGATGATTTCGGCCCCCTTGTCCTTGCCTTCGCGAACGACCTCGGCCGAGTGCTTGGCGGCAAGATCGAGGCTTTGCTTGCCGCGTTCGGCGGCGGCGAGGCCTTCGGCGATCTTCGTGGCGCGTTCGTCGAGCGCTTTCATCACCGGCGGCCACACGAACTTCATCGTGAACCACGCCAGGATGAAGAACACGGCGATTTGGGCGAACAGCGTTGCGTTCAGATTCACGGTTTTCTTCCCCCGGAAAGCATGCTGCGAGAATTTCGCTTACTTGAGGATGAACGGGTTGGCGAAGGCGAACATCATGGCGATACCGACGCCAATCAGGAAGGCCGCGTCAATCAGACCAGCGAGAAGGAACATCTTGGTCTGCAGTTCATTCATCAATTCAGGCTGGCGCGACGCGGCTTCGATATATTTTCCGCCCATCAGGCCGATGCCGATACAAGCCCCGATAGCGCCCAGGCCGATGATCAGACCGCAGGCCAGCGCCACAAAGCCGAGTACATGTTCCATGACCACTCCTTCAAATTGAAAACCGCGTTAACAAGCAGAACGACTACTTAATGACTTTCGTGCGCCTGACCGATATACACCAGCGCCAGCATCATGAAAATAAAAGCCTGCAGCAGGACGATCAGGATGTGGAAAATGGCCCAGGCCGTGCCGGCGACGACATGACCCAGCCACAGCACCGGCCCGGTCAGGCCGAGCGAGGTGCCGTAAGCGGCGCCCATCAGCGCGATCAGCATGAACAGCAGCTCGCCGGCGTACATGTTGCCGAACAGCCGCATGCCGTGCGAGACCGTCTTGGCCATGAACTCGATCATCTGCATGAAAAAATTGGGCAGGTAGAGCAGCCAGTGATTGCCGAAAGGCGCCGTAAACAACTCATGCACCCAGCCGCCGAGGCCCTTGATCTTGATGTTGTACCAGACGCACAGGAGCAGGACGCTGATCGACATGCCCAGCGTGCCGTTCAGGTCGGCGGTCGGCACGACGCGCAGGAAGGCGTGCGGATTGCCGGTCATCCACTGCCAGATCGTCGGCAGCAGATCGACGGGCAGGAAATCCATCGAATTCATCAGGAAGATCCAGACGAAAACGGTGAGCCCCAACGGGGCCACGAAGCGGCGCGACTCCTTGCTGTGGATGATCGAATTGGCCTGGTTGGCGACGAACTCGATCAGGATCTCGAGCGCCGCCTGCGCCCGCCCGGGGACACCCGTGGTCGCTTTCCTGGCGATGCGCAGCATGAAGAAAAGGCCGAGCGCGCCCATCGCCACCGAAAAGAAAATCGTGTCGAGATTGAGGATGGAAAAATCGACGATGGACGCCTGCGCATGACCGGTCGTATTCAACTGGGTCAGGTGGTGCACGACGTATTCGCCGGCGCTCGGCGCGTTCGCAGCGGCTTCGTGAGCAATCGCCATGGTCAGGACTTTTTCCAGAAAGCCAAAAAACCCGCTTGCAATGCAAGCCCCATTCCGATCAGCAGGCAAGGCCAATGCAGATCGGCATACACGTTTACCACGAGCAGCAACAAACCTATCGTCGCGGCGACCTTGACGGATTCGCCAAGAAAGAAATTAACGGGGAATGAAGCAGCCGACCCCTTGGCCGCAAACTTCAGGCGCAATGCAAACAGCAGATTGGGCAATGTAATAAGCACTCCGCCCAAGGCCGCCGATACCGCCCCCCGCATTCCTGCAAAAAGACCCGTCACCAACGCTGCAATGATTGTTGTCCCTGCCTGCAGAAGGATAGCTCTGAACATTCGTACAATGCAAAAAGTTAGCTTTCCGCCGCAAGTTGCTATGCTGCCCACATCCAAAAAAATTGCGTCATGCGCACTGACGCTCGCCGCTAATGTATCACGCCGAGCGCCGCTTGGCAGCAGTGCCGAACGCCGGTGCTAAAAAAATAGCTTCAGCGCAGCCGCTGCAATATTCCTTCGAGTTGTTCAAGGTCGCCGAACTCGATGTGGATCTTCCCCGCACCCTGGCGGTTGGCGCGAATTACGACCTGCGCGCCAAGGACGTCGGAGAGCTCTTCCTGCAGGCGCAGCACGTCCCTGTCCTCTTTTTTCGGCTCAAGCGCCTTCGGCGGCTTCAGCGCATGCTGTGCGAGCCGTTCGGCCTCGCGCACCGACAGGCCTTTTTGCACGATGCGCTGGCCGAGCTGGATCTGCAGCGCGCCCGGCAGAGGCAGCAGGGCGCGCGCATGGCCCATGTCGAGTTCGCCGCGCATCAGCAATTCCTGCACGGGCGCGACGAGTTGCAGCAGGCGCAACAGATTGGACGCCGCCGAACGCGAGCGGCCGACGGCGTCGGCGGCCTGCTGGTGCGTCATGGCGAATTCGTCGATCAGCCGCTGCAAGCCCTGCGCCTCTTCGAGCGGGTTGAGATTCTCGCGCTGGATGTTCTCGATCAGCGCCATGGCCAGCGCCGATTCGTCAGGGATTTCGCGGATCAGCGCCGCCACTTCGGTGAGGCCGGCCATCTGCGCAGCGCGCCAGCGGCGCTCGCCGGCGACGATCTCGAAACGCTCTTCGCCCAGGTTGCCGGCCAGCGGGCGAACCAGGATCGGCTGCATCAAGCCCTGCGCGCGTATCGAAGCGGCGAGTTCTTCGAGCGAGGCGCTGTCCATCTGCGTGCGCGGCTGATACTTGCCCGGTTGCAGTTGCGCCACTGGCAAGGCGCGCTGCTGTTCCCGGCCCGCCGCTTCATTGCCGGCGAGCAGCGCGTCGAGGCCGCGGCCGAGTCCCTTCAGTTTCATGCTTCCGCTCCTTGTGCTGCCGCTTGCTGCGCCGCGCCGTTACGCCGTTCGAGGATTTCCTGGGCCAGCGCCATATAGGCCTGGGCGCCCTTCGAAGCCCGGTCGAAAGCCGTCACCGGCTTGCCGTAGGACGGCGCTTCGGCCAGGCGGACATTGCGCGGGATGATGGTGCGATAGACTTTCGTGCCGAAATGATCGACGAGTTCGGCCGAGACCTGCTGCGTCAGCGTCGAGCGCGGATCGAACAGGGTGCGCAGCAGGCCCTCGATTTCGAGTTTCGAGTTGAGGTTGGCGCGCACTTTCTTGAGCGTCGCCACGAGGTCGGTGAGCCCTTCGAGCGCATAGTACTCGCACTGCATCGGGATCATCACCGCGTCGGCGGCGACGAGGCCATTGACGGTCAGCATATTGAGCGCCGGCGGGCAGTCCATCAGGATGAAATCGTAGTCGTCGAGAAAGGGCTTGAGGGCGTCGCGCAGGCGATATTCGCGGCCATCCATTTCGATCAGGTCGACTTCGGCGCCGGCGAGTTCGCGATTGGCCGGCAGCACATCGAAACCGAATTCGGTGTGGATGCGCGCTTCGGCGAGGCTCGCCCGGCCGATCAGGATCTGGTAGACGGTCGGCAGCGCTTCGCGCTTGACGACGCCGCAGCCGGTGGTCGCATTGCCCTGCGGATCGAGGTCTATCATCAGCACGCGCTGACCCAGATCGGCGAGGCATGCCGAGAGATTGACCGCCGTCGTCGTCTTGCCGACGCCGCCTTTCTGGTTAGTCACAGCCAGTATTTTTGCCAACTAACTCTCCCCAGGACTTTCTTTGCCGGCAATTTTCAGGATCACCAGATGCCGCTCCCCATCGACCCCCGGCACCGCCAGCCGATGTACCGCCTCGACCGCGATGTCCGATGGCAGGCGCTCGATCTCCTCGTCCGGCCGGACGCCTTTCATGGCCAGCCAGCGCCCGCCTTCGGCAAGCAAGTGTCGCGACAAGCGCACCAGATCGCTTAGCTCCGAAAATGCGCGCGCGGTAATCGCCGAAAAGCCAACCGACGGATGATACTGTTCGACGCGCCCGCCGTGTACTGAAATATTGGCTAATGCCAGTTCAATGGCCGCTTGTTGCAGAAAAGCGGATTTCTTCGAATTGCTGTCGAGCAGGGTCACCGCCAGGTCGGGGCGGGCGATGGCCAGCGGGATTCCCGGCATGCCGCCGCCGCTGCCGACGTCGAGCAGGTTTCCCTGTGGAACGAAAGGCAGCACCGCCAGCGAATCGAGCAGGTGATGGCTGATCGCCTGATCGGGATCACGCAGCGCCGTCAGGTTGTAAGTCTTGTTCCATTTGTAGAGCAACGCTGCGTAAGCCAGCAGCTTTTCTTGCGCCGCCGCCGGCAGGGCAATGCCGAGCGCGGCCAGGCCCTCTGCCAGCGCTGCTTCTGCATCAACCGCCGCGCTCACCTCAGGCGATCCGGCGTGAGGCATCGAGCGCTCCGTGCTTCAAGTGGACCAGCAGGATGGAAATCGCCGCCGGCGTCATGCCCTGGATGCGCGAGGCCTGGGCGATGGTTTCCGGCCGGTGGCGGATCAACTTTTGCCGGATCTCGTTCGACAGGCCGCCGATGCTGCTGTAATCGATTCCCTCGGGCAGCCTCGTTTCTTCATTGACCAGGCTGCGCGCGACTTCATCGCCTTGGCGGTCGATGTAGCCCTGGTACTTGGCCTGGATTTCGACCTGCTCAACCACCGGCGCGGCAAGCGGGGCAAGCACCTCGGCATTTTCCGGCAGGCGCAGGCTGATGAGCGCCGCATAACTCACATCCGGCCGGCGCAGCAGATCGTGCAGCGTGTAGTCGCGCTCGATCGGCTTGCCGAGCACGCGGATCGCCTCGTCGGCGGCCAGCGTCGCCGGGTGCACCCAGGTCGACTTGAGCCGCTCCTGCTCGCGGGCAATGGCCTCGCGCTTTTCGCAAAAGGCCGCCCAGCGCGCGTCGCCAACCAGCCCCAGGCGGCGCCCGTGCTCGGTCAGGCGCAGGTCGGCGTTGTCCTCGCGCAGCGACAGGCGGTATTCGGCGCGGCTCGTGAACATGCGATAGGGTTCGGAGACGCCGCGCGTGATCAGATCGTCGACCAGCACGCCGAGATAGGCTTCGTCGCGGCGCGGCGTCCATGCCTCCCTGTCCAGCGCCTGCAGCGCGGCGTTGGCGCCGGCCAGCAGGCCTTGCGCGGCCGCTTCTTCGTAACCCGTCGTGCCGTTGATCTGGCCGGCGAAAAAAAGGCCGCCTATGGCCTTGGTCTCGAGCGAGGAACGCAGGCCGGTCGGATCGAAGTAGTCGTACTCGATGGCGTAACCGGGGCGCAGGATATGGCAATTCTCGAGGCCGCGCATGCTGCGCACCAGCGCCAGCTGCACGTCGAAGGGCAGGCTCGTCGAAATTCCGTTCGGATAGATTTCGTTGGTCGTCAGCCCTTCGGGTTCGAGGAAGACGTTGTGGCTGTCCTTGCCGGCGAAGCGATGGATCTTGTCCTCGATCGACGGGCAGTAGCGCGGCCCGACGCCCTCAATGACACCGGTATACATCGGCGAGCGGTCGAGGTTGGCGCGGATGATCGCGTGCGTGCGCTCGTTGGTGCTCGTCACCCAGCACGGCAACTGGCGCGGATGCTGGCCGGCGCTGCCGAGAAAGGAGAAGACCGGCAGCGGATCGTCGGAGTGCTGCTCGGGCAGGCGCGAGAAATCGATGGTCTTGCCATCGAGGCGCGGCGGCGTGCCGGTCTTCAGCCGCCCGGCCGGCAGCTGCAGTTCGCGCAAGCGCGCCGCCAGCGAGATCGACGGGCTGTCGCCCATGCGGCCGCCGGTGGTGTTCGACAGGCCGACGTGAATCAGGCCGTTGAGGAAGGTTCCGGCGGTCAGGACCACGGTGCGCGCGGCAAAGCGCACGCCGAGTTGCGTCACCGCGCCGACGACGCGGTCGCCCTCGATGATCAGGTCATCGCAGGCCTGGGCGAACAGCGTCAGGTTAGTCTGGTTCTCGAGGCGGCCGCGAATAGCCTGGCGGTAGAGCACGCGATCGGCCTGCGCGCGTGTCGCGCGCACCGCCGGGCCCTTGCTCGAATTGAGGATGCGGAACTGGATTCCGGCTTCATCGGTCGCCGCCGCCATCGCCCCGTCGAGCGCATCGACCTCCTTCACGAGATGCCCCTTGCCGATGCCGCCGATCGAGGGATTGCAGCTCATCGCGCCGAGCGTATCGAGGTTGTGGGTGAGCAGCAGCGTTTTCGCGCCGATGCGCGCACTGGCGAGCGCCGCCTCGGTGCCGGCATGGCCGCCACCGACCACGATGACATCGAAACGGTCAGGAAACTGCATGGGATTTGCCGACTTCCGGGAACGCTGAAAAGATGCGGATTCTACGCCAATTCGCTGAAAAATAACAGGTTTCCGGACGCCATCGGGAAATCTCCGCGGCCGCGCAGGTCGTGTCGTCCGGCCACGCCGAGACTTGCCGGCCGCCGCACAGTCGCGTAAGGTTCCTGCATGAACGCCCCGGACAGGAACAACAGCGCCGAATTGCTGCAAAAACTTGGCAACGATCTGAAGCGCATGCGCGTGCTGCTGGTCGACCGGCAAACCGGCGCGCGCAATTCGCTGCGCATCATCCTGTCCATGCTCGGCGTCAGCGCCGTGCATAGCGCATCCACTTCCGCCGAAGTCCTGCGCCAGGTCCGGGCTTATCCCTTCGACATCATTCTCGCCGATTACCAGCTCGACGACGGCCGCGACGGTCAGCAACTGCTCGAAGAACTGCGCCAGCAGCATCTGATTTCGCTATCTACGGTGTACATGGTGATCACCGCCGAACGCGCCTATCACAATGTCGTATCGGTCGCCGAGCTGGCGCCCGACGATTACCTGATCAAGCCCTTCACCTCCGAACAGTTGCAGGGCCGCCTGGCCAGAGCGATCTACAAGAAGCAGTTCTTCGAAGCGGTCTTCGCGCATCTCGACAAGGGCGCCTTCGCCGATGCGCTGGCGGTCTGCGAGGGGCTGATCGGCAAGGAAGATTTATTCCTTTACGACACCCTGCGCTTCAAGGGTGAAATCCTCAACGCGCTTGGCCGCCACGAGGAAGCCCGCGCGGTCTACCAGGTGGTTCTCGACAACGCCATGGTTCCCTGGGCGCGCATGGGCCTGGCCATCGCCCTGCGCGGTCTCGACGAGCTGCCGCAGGCCGAGGCCCTGGCGAGCGCGGTGATCAAGGATTTTCCCGAGTATCTGGCGGCTTATGATTTTCTCGCCTCGGTACGCGAGGAAATGGGCAAGCTCAAGGAAGCCCAGGACGTGCTCATCAAGGCCGCTGAAATCTCGCCGAACAATTCCGTGCGCCAGCGCCTGGTCGGCGATGTGGCGGTGCGCAACGAGGACCTCGACGTAGCCGAGCGCGCCTATGGCAGAGTGCTCGAGCGCCATCGCGGTTCTTCGCTCAAAGTCATCGACGACTACGCCAACCTGACTCGTGTCATGCTCGGCAAGGGCCGCACCGACGCGGCCAAGGCGATTACCCAGGAGCTTCGCCGCGACTGGCGTGGCAGCAGGCAAGGCGAACTTGCCGCGCTGGTCATGGACAGCCTCTGCGCCGAGCAGGAAGGCGAGCCGGCGAAAGCCAAGCAGGCGCTCGAGAAGGCGCTGGTCTTGCACGGTGCGCTGAAGGGCGAAGGCGGCGCGAACGAAATGTCGCAGAAGATTGCCGTCGATCTGGCGCACGCCTGCCTGGCCAGCGGGGACGAAGCCAAGGCGCAGGAAATCCTCGGCAAGGTCGCCGCGGAAAACCACGAAGATCGCGGCATGATCGCGCAGATCCAGGGCATCTACGTAAAGACCGGCAAAGCCGAAGCCGGTCAGACGCTGCTCGCCAAGGTCGGCAAGGAAATCATCGAGCTCAACAACCGCGGCGTGCTGGCGGCGCGTGGCGGCAGGCTCGAAGCGTCGGTGCAAATGCTGATCGAAGCGGCCGATCGCGTTCCCAATCTGCAATTCCTGGTCAACGCCAGCAAGGCGATCTTCACGCTCCTCGACCGCCAGGGATGGAATGCCGAATTCGCCGAGCGCGCCTTGCATTACCTGCAACTGGCCCAGGCCAAGGACGCACGCAATGCCAAAGTCATTTCAGCGCGCGAGCTCTATCATCAGGTCGCGCGCAAATACGGCGTTGAAGTCGTTCCGCTCGGCGGCAACCGCTAGTCGAGGACAGCGCCTTGCGGCAGCGCAAGCGCTCAGGCGGCTCCCTCGCGCAGCGCGCCGGCGTTGACCGCCAGCCTGAGCAAACGCCTGATCGGCGTCGGCAGCGCCGCCGTTTCGATGTCCGCATAGGCCAGCCACTGCCAGCCGGCTTCGGCAACCAGGCTGGGTGACGCGGCGACCGTGCATAGCAGCGTCTGAATCTGCAGGTGGAAATGCGTGAAGCTGTGCCGGACGCCGGCCATCGGCCGCATGCCGAGCAGGCGAAAGCCGTGTCGCCGCGCATAGGCGCGCGCCTCGGCCACCCCGCCCTCGGGCAAGGTCAGCAAGCCGCCCCAGATGCCGGCAGGGGGCCGGCGTTCGAGCAGAACGCGGCGGCCGTCGGTAAGCAGCAGCAGTTCGGTTTCGCGCTCGGGCAGCGCCTTCTTTATCCTGGCGGTCGGCAGTTCGGCCTGCCGGCCCTGGCGGCGGGCGAGGCACAACTCGTACAGCGGACAGGCCGTGCACAGCGGCGCGCGGCGCATGCACAGCGTCGCGCCGAGGTCCATCAGGCTCTGCGTGTAAGCGACGATGCCGGCGGCGGGGAGCAGGGCTTCGGCGAGCGACCACAGTGTCTTTTCGGTTGCCGCCGTTCCCGGCGCGCCTTCGATGGCGAAGCAGCGCGCCAGCACGCGCTTGACATTGCCGTCGAGGATGGCGCTGCGCGTGCCGAAAGCAAAGGCGCTGATGGCTGCCGCCGTCGATCGTCCGATGCCCGGCAGTTCGGCGATGCGCTTTGCCTCCTGCGGGAATTCGCCGCCGTAATCGGCGACGATCAGCTGCGCGCAGCGGTGCAGGTTGCGCGCCCGCGCGTAATAGCCGAGCCCGGCCCACAATTCGAGAACCGAGTCGAGCGGCGCCCGCGCCAGGTCCTCCAGGGTCGGAAAACGTTCGAGAAAGCGCGCGTAGTAGGCAATCACCGTGCGCACCTGCGTTTGCTGCAGCATGATCTCGGCCAGCCAGATGCGATAGGCGTCGCGTGTTTGTTGCCAAGGCAGGTCATGACGGCCGTATTGTTCCTGCCAGGCGATCAGGCGAGCCGAAAGAACCGCGCTGCAAACGTTCTCAGCCATTGCCGTTCCCGGCCGGCATCGCATGCCCCGCACAAGCTTCTCGACACCCGGACGCGGCAAGGCGATAATCGTATTGGTCAACGGCCAGTTGCCACGGCTTACGCCGCTGTCCTGATAGCAGGCGCGGCGTCAGCATCGGTCAGCGTCCGTCGGCATTACGAAGCTCCTGAACTGCTCTAGAGAACGCTGATCTTAGCATGCCCCAACCATACGCCCGGACCGACTAATGGCCTCGTTATCTTCATCTGCACAAGACGCAGCCGCAGCTGCACCGCCCAATCTCAACGAGGCCGGCGAACCGGGGTCGGCCGACCCGGCGCTTGCCTTTCGCGAATTTCGCAGCGCGCTCGGGCGCTTCGCCACCGGCGTCACCGTCGTCACGGCGCTGGACCTCGACGGCAAGCCGGTCGGGCTAACGGTCAGCTCGTTCAATTCGGTGTCGCTGGCGCCCCCGCTGATCCTCTGGAGCCTGTCGCTGCTGTCTCCGCATTTCGAGGCATTTCGCAAGGCCAGCCGCTATGCGGTGAACGTGCTTTCGGCCGAGCAGCAGAAGTTCTCCGACCGCTTCGCCACGCGCAACGATGACCATTTTGCCGATCTGCCGCAGCACGTCGGCCTCGGCCGGGTGCCGCTGATCGATGGCTGTTGCGCCTGGTTCGAGTGCGTCGGCGAGGCGCAGTATCCGGGTGGCGATCACATCATTTTCGTCGGGCGCGTCGAACGCTTTGCGCCGGGCGCAGCGGAATCGCCGCTGATCTTTCATAATGCGCGCTACCGCGCGCTCGACCCGCGCTAGACCGAGGATCCAAAATGGCTGACAAAAAATATTCTGCACGCACGATCACCGGACTCAGCATTGCCGTGGTCGTCGTCCTCATCGCGCTGATCTGGCCGCTGTCACAGCTCGGCAAGGGCAGCAGCGCCAGCAGCGGCGACGAAGTCGAATTGCGGATTCAGCCGGTGGCGCGCGTTGAAATGCAGAGCGTCGCCGTCGCCAAGAGCGATGGCAAGGCGCGCGATGGCGCGACGATTTACAAGACGATTTGTTCCGTCTGCCATGCCACCGGCGTGGCCGGTGCGCCGAAGACCGGCGACAAGGCGGCGTGGGCGCCACGCCTGGCGACGGGCATGGCCGCGCTGCTCAAGAGCGCGACCAACGGCAAAGGCGCGATGCCGCCGCGCGGCGGCGCGGCCGACCTCAGCGATGCCGAACTCAAGGCCGCGGTTGATTACCTGACGAGCCAGGCCAAGTAAGCGGCCGGATTCCGGATGCAAAGAGGGGAGGCCGCGGCCTCCCCTCTTTTCGACTGCCTGGCGGCGTCAGAGCGGTGATTACTTCTTGACTTCCGGAGCCGGTGCAGCGGCGGCCGGTGCAGCGGCGGCTGGCGCGGCAGCAGCCGGCGCAGCGGCGGTCTTCTTGGTGGTCTTCTTCTTGCTCTTGGCCTTGGCGGGTTTCGCCTCGGGTTTGGCGGCCGGGGTCGCAGCCGGAGCCGCGGTAGTTGCAGTCGCCGGCGCGGCGGGAGCGGTCGCAGGAGCCTGCGCAAAAGCGGCGGTGGCGAAAGCGGCAGCGAATGCAATTGCGATGATCTTCTTGAACATTTGAGTCTCCTAAGGTGTGGGGTTCGGGCTCGTCCGCCTTTTCCGCGGCCTTGGACCCAATAACGCGGGCCGTGTCGAAAGCGATGGCAGCGATCGGGTAACAGCGCGTAACACTGTGTAACGTCATCGACGCATCGCCTTCCTAAGCCGGTTTCCGCGCCAGCATCGCCTTCATCGCCGACAGGCGTGCGGCGCCGCCCGCCTTGTCCGGTGCGCTGTCGGCCTTGCCGCCGGAAAAGCGCAGGTCGTCCTTGCCCATTTCGACTATGAAGCGCGAAGCCTCGCAGGGGATCAGTTCGCGGCCCTGCTTGCGCTTTTCGCAGTAGCTCAGGTGCAGCGAGCGCTGCGCGCGTGTGATGCCGACATACATCAGGCGACGCTCTTCGGCGATCTTGTCGTCGCTCTGCGATTCGCGGTGCGGCAGGATGCCCTCCTCGACGCCGATGATGAAGACATGCTTGAACTCGAGCCCCTTGGCCGCGTGCAGCGTAGACAGCGACACGGCGTCCGGCGCGCTGCCGTCGTCCTGCTTGTCGAGCAGATTGATCAGCGCGATCATCTGCGTCAGCTCGATCAGCGTCTTGCCTTCGTCCTCGCCTTTTTTCGTGAGCCAGCCGACCAGCTCCTGAACGTTGTCCCAGCGCGCCATCGCGATGCGTTTGTCATCTTCGTCGTGCAGCCAGGCTTCGTAGCCGATGGCGATCAGCAGGTCGTTCATCACCGCGGCGACCGATTCGCGCGCAGCGCGATATTCGAGGCGGTTGATGAACTCGCAGAATTCGAGCAGCGGCGCCAGCTGGCGCGGCTGCACGCGTTGCGCGAAACCTTGCTCGAAAGCAGCGGCGAACAGCGAAAGATGGCGCTCGCCGGCGTAATTGCCGAGCGCTTCGAGCGTCGCGCCGCCAACGCCGCGACGCGGCGTCGTCACCGCGCGGATGAAAGCCGGGTCGTCGTCGCTGTTGGCCAGCAAGCGCAGGTAGGACGTGATGTCCTTGATTTCGGTCTTGTCGAAAAACGACTGCCCGCCCGACAGCAGGTAGGGGACGCGCTGATCGCGCAGCAGTTTTTCGAGGGCGCGCGCCTGGAAATTGCCGCGGTAGAGAATCGCGTAATCGCGGAATTCGCTGCGCCGCTCGAACTTGTGCGCCTGCAGCTGCATCACCACCGCTTCGGCTTCCTTGTCATTGTCCTTGCATACCGTCACGCTGATCGCGTCGCCATGGCCGAGGTCGGACCACAGCTTTTTGTCGAAGATTTTTTCGTTGTGCGCGATCAGCGCGTTCGCCGCCTTGAGGATGCGCACCGTGGACCGATAGTTCTGCTCGAGCATGATCACCTTGAGCGCCGGGTAATCGCGCGGCAGGCCGCGCAGGTTCTCAATGTCGGCGCCGCGCCAGCCGTAGATCGCCTGGTCGTCGTCGCCGACCGCGGTGAAGGCGGCGCGCGGCCCGGCCAGTTGCTTGAGCAGTCGGTACTGGCAGGCGTTGGTGTCCTGGTATTCGTCGACCAGCAGGTAGCGCAGACGGTTTTGCCATTTGGAAAGCGTCTCGGGATGCTGCGCGAAAAGCTCGACCGGCAGCGCGATGAGGTCGTCGAAATCGACCGCCTGGTAGGCCTTGAGCGTCGCCGAATAGCTCGCGTAAGCGCGCGCGGCGAGCTTCTCGGTTTCGTTCTGCGCGTCCTTCCTCGCCTGGTCGGGCGAGACGAGCGCGTTCTTCCAGTTGGAAATCAGCGTCTGCAAGCGGCGTACGGTGGCCTTGTCCACGCTGGCGGCCAGATCGGCGACGATGGCATAGCAGTCGTTGGCGTCGAAGATCGAGAAGCGCGGCTTGTAGCCGAGGAGCTTGGCTTCCTCGCGCAGGATGCGCACGCCGAGCGCGTGGAAAGTCGACACCGTCAGTCCGACCGGCTTGTTCTTCAGCAGCTTGCCGACGCGCTCCTGCATTTCGCGCGCTGCCTTGTTGGTGAAGGTGATGGCGGCAATGTTGCTCGGGGAAAAGCCGCACTCCTCAATCAGATAAGCGATCTTCTGCGTGATCACCCGCGTCTTGCCCGACCCGGCGCCGGCCAGCACCAGCAGAGGTCCGTCAAGGTAACGTATGGCTTCGCGCTGCGGGGGATTGGGGAGTGAGGACATCAATTCGAAGAAAAGCGTTAACCACAACGGGCACGACGAACACAACGAACACAACGCCTTTAACTTGTATTGTTTTTCGTTGTGCCCGTTGTGCTCGTTGTGGTTAAGAAATCAGGCGGTAGAGGACTGCCAGCATGGCCGCGAGCAGCGCGGCGATCAGCGCCAGCAGACGGTTTTGCCGGCGCTGCGCGGCGGCGAGTTCGGCGAGCAGCGGCGCGAGAGCGGCGGGTTTCTCGCGCGAGAGCGCCTGATGCACGAGGCGCGGCAACTGCGGCAGGGTGCGCGCCCAGTTCGGCGCTTCGTCTTTGAGGCCGCGCGCCAGCGCGCGCCAGCCGACGCGCTCGCTCATCCAGCGCTCGAGGAAGGGCTTGGCGGTGGTCCACAAATCGAGGTTGGGATCGAGTTCGCGGCCCAGGCCTTCGATGTTGAGCAGCGTCTTTTGCAACATGACGAGCTGCGGCTGGATTTCGACATTGAAGCGGCGCGAAGTCTGGAACAAGCGCAGCAGCACGCGGCCGAAGGAAATCTCATGCAGCGGCCGGTCGAAAATCGGTTCGCAAACCGCGCGGATCGCCGCTTCGAACTCGTCGACGCGGGTGTCGGCCGGCGCCCAGCCGGCCTCGATGTGTGCCGTCGCGACGCGCTTGTAGTCGCGCTTGAAGAAAGCCAGGAAGTTCTGCGCCAGATAGTTCTGGTCGACGTCGGTCAGCGTGCCGACGATGCCGAAATCGAGCGCGATGTATTTGCCGCGATGCACTTCGTCGGTGGCCACGAAAATGTTGCCCGGGTGCATGTCGGCGTGGAAAAACCCGTCGCGGAAAACCTGCGTGAAGAAGATTTCGACGCCGGCTTTGGACAGCGCCGAGAGGTCGATGCCGGCGGCGATCAGCGCGTCGTTCTGGCTGATCGGAATGCCATGCATGCGCTCCATCACCATCACCTTCGTCGTGCAAAGATCCCAATATACTTCGGGGACCAGCAGCAGCTTCGAATCGGCGAAGTTGCGCCGCAGTTGCGAGCAGTTGCCGGCCTCGCGCATCAGGTCGAGTTCGTCGTAGAGATGCCTGGCGAACTCGGCGACGACTTCGCGCGGTTTCAGGCGCTTGCCGTCCGACCACAGCTTTTCCAGCAGGCCGGCCAGCGTGTCGAGCAGCGCCAGGTCGTTGGCGATGACGCCGTGCATGCCCGGACGCAGGACCTTGACCGCGACTTCGTGGCCGCCGTCTTCGGCACGCAGCGTGGCGAAGTGCACCTGCGCTACCGAGGCGCTAGCCACCGGCACCGGGTCGAATTGCGCGAACACGGTGCTCGCCGGCCGGCCATAGGCCGCCTCGATTTGTTCCAGCACCACTTCGGGCGCGAAAGGCGGGACACGGTCCTGCAATTTGGCGAGTTCGTCGGCGATATCGAGCGGCAGGAGATCGCGGCGCGTCGACAGCACCTGCCCGAACTTGACGAAGATCGGCCCCAGCGCCTCGAGCGCCAGGCGCAAGCGCACGGCGCGCGGCGTCTCGAGGCGCTTCCAGAAATGCAGGATGCGCGACAAGGCCACCAGGCGACCGCTGGGCTCGTGTTCGAAAATGATCTCGTCGATGCCGAAACGGCTGGCGACGCTGAGAATTTTGGCGATGCGGAAAAGACGCATTGAACGGCGCGGGGCAAAAGGCGAAAGCGAGAGTTTACCCCGAATCGCCGGGCCCACCGCAGGCAAATGGCGAGCCCTGTGCTGGCCGGCCCCGCCGATGCACTTGTGCTAAAGCCAATAAACGCCGAACAGGATGGTGAGCAGCGTCAGCGGCGCGCCGACCTTGAAATAGGCCCAGAACCCTACGGTGATGCCGGCGCCCTGCGCGCGCTGGACGACGATCAGATTGGCGACCGAACCGACGACGGTGAAATTGCCGGCCAGGGTCGAGGCCATGGCGATCACCAGCCATGCCCTTTGCGGGTCGTTCATCGTCGCGACGAAGGGCTTGAGCACCAGCACGGCCGGAACGTTGCTGACCAGGTTCGAGAGCGCCGCCGTGACCGCCGACAGCATCGCCACCGAGTCGAGGTGCTGCGTCGCTACTACCGCGATCACGCCGGGCGTCAGCATGATCTTCTCGAAGCCGGCAACGACGACGAACATCACCAGCATCGGCCAGTCGATTTCACGATAAACCTTGTAGGCCTTGATCCGGCGCGTGAACAGCATGAACGCGCCGCCGAGGATAGCGACCTTGGCGACCGGCTGGCCGGCGAAGAACAGCGCGATCATCACGGCGGTGACGAGCAAGGACTTGACGATGATAGTGCGGTAGAAGCGAATCGGTTTGGCGACTTCGACCCGGAAACACTCGCGGGTCAGGAACTCGCCGCGATAGATCAACGCGATCAGCGCGACGGTGAGCAGCAGGCCGACCATCGCAATCGGCGACAAGGCCGCGGCAAAGCTCGCGTAATGAATGCGCGACAGGCTGCCGACGATCATGTTCTGCGGGTTGCCGGTGATGGTCGCCGTGCTGCCGACGTTCGAGGCCATGGCAATCGCCAGCAGGTAGGGGATCGGATTGCGCTTCAGCCGCATGACGATGTCAAGTACGAGCGGGGTCATCGCGAGACAGATCGTGTCGTTGACCAGAAAGGCCGAGAGCGATCCGGCCATCAGCACAATGGCCGCGAGCAGCACCAGCGGATGCCGGGCGCGACGCACCACCCATTCGTTGATCAGCAGAAAGAATCCTGACAAGCGCAGGTTGGCGACGACGATCATCATGCCGAGCAGCAGCGCGACGGTGTCGAAATCGATCGCGCGATAAGCCTCGTCGAGCGACAGGACGCCCAGCCAGACCATCAGGCTCGCGCCGAGCAGCGCCGCGCCGGCACGATCGAGGTGGTAGCCGGGCAGCTTGCCGATGGCCAGGAAAAGATAGGTCACGGCGAAGATCGCGACGGCGGCGATCGTCGTGGCGTCGTGCCATAAAACCTGGGCGGTCGGCATAGCGGGCTATTCCTTTTGCTTGCATGCGCGGATTTGCGTCGCGGCGGCCCTCGATTATCGGGCCATTGCTATGCCCCGGCAATTTCGCGTCCGCGCAATGCGGCGCGCGGCGAAGTTCCGCGCTTCGCGCCTTTCCCTCGCCCTCCGATATAATCGACCGGAGATGCCATTCCCTCACCAGCCGCCTCGCGTTTCATTTCAAGCCGGGGCGACGCAAGCAAAGGGTCCTGATTTCCATTCCATGTTCGGCCATCATTTTCGCCGCGCTTTTCCCGGCAGGCACGGACAGGCTTCCAAAGCCATCGTCTGGCTGATCGGTTTCTTCGCCTTCCTCAACGTCTACTCGATGCAGGCGGTGCTGCCGCTGGTGATGCAGGATTTCCACGCCTCGCCGCTGCAGGCCGGCGCGACCGTCGGCGCGACGGTGCTGGCGGTGGCGCTGGTCTCGCCGTTCATGGGCATGTTGTCCGACGCCCTCGGCCGCAAGGTGGTGCTCTGCGTTTCGCTGTTCGGCCTGACGCTGCCCACCGCGCTGATTCCGGCCGCCGCCAGCCTCGACCTGGTGGTGGTCCTGCGCTTCCTGCAGGGATTGTTCATTCCGGGCATCGTGGTGAGCTTCATGGCCTACATCGCCGAGGAATTCAGTTTCGACGCCGTCGCTCGCATCACCGGCATCTATGTCGGCGGCACCGTCATGGGCGGCTTCAGCGGCCGCTTCATCACCGGCCATGCCAGCCATCTGCTCGGCTGGCGCGGCGCATTTCTCTCCTTGGCCGCGATGAATTTCGCCGGCGCCGTGCTGATCGTCTGGCTGCTGCCGGCCTCGCGTCACTTCGTCGCCCGCCGCGATGTCGCCAGCGCCTTGCGTACCCTCGCACATCACCTGCAAAACCCGCGCCTGCTGGCTGCCTGCGCCGTCGGTTTCTTCGTCCTGTTCTCGCTGGTCGGCACTTTCACCTATGTCAATCTACTGTTGACCGAGGCGCCGTTCAAGCTGAGCGTGGCCGGGCTGGCCAATGTCTTTTGCGTTTATCTCGTCGGCGTCGTGGTCACGCCGCTGGCCGGGCGATTCATGGTCAGGCTCGGTTTCCGGCGCGCCCTGCTGTGCGCCCTGGCGATATCCTCGGCCGGATTGCTGCTGACCCTGCTGCCCCACCTCGCCTTGGTTATCATCGGCCTGACGATCTGTTCGTCGGGCGTGTTCATCTGCCAGACGGCGACGATCAGCTTCATCGCCGAGAGCGTCAGCGAGGGGCGCTCGCTGGCGACCGGCCTTTATTACATGAGCTATTATGCCGGCGGAGCGGTCGGCACATGGATCGCCGGATCGGCCTACGAGGGCTGGGGCTGGGACGGTTCGGTGCTGTCACTGATCATCGGCCAGATGCTGGCGGCCGCGATCGCTTGGTTCGCCTGGCGCAAGCCGGCGTTCAAGGCCTGATGCGCCGCGGTCGGGCGACAGGCGGCACGATTAACACGACAGGAGCTGCGATGAAAATCGGATTCATAGGGTTGGGTCTCATGGGGCGTCCGATGGCGCTCAATCTCCTCAAAGCCGGTCACGAGCTTACGGTCTGGACGCGACGTGCGGAGGCCATGCAGCCGCTGCTCGCCGCCGGCGCGCAAGCTGCCGACAGCCCGGCGGCGCTGGCCGCGGCGGTCGACGTGGTGATTTCGATGGTCGCCGATTCGCCCGACGTGCAGGCGGTCATGCTCGGCGCCCAGGGCGTGCGCGCGGGCGCGCACGCGGGGCTGATTGCCATCGACATGAGCACCATCCTGCCGGCGGTGGCGCGGCAGATCGGCCTGGAGCTAGAGACCCTGGGCGTAGACTTTCTCGATGCGCCGGTGTCCGGCGGCGATACCGGCGCCATCGCCGGGACCTTGACGATCATGGTCGGCGGCAGCGAATCGGCGTTCGCCAAAGCCGCACCGGTATTCGCATGCCTGGGCAAGACCATCACCCATATCGGCCATTGCGGCGCCGGGCAGGTGGCCAAGGCGGCCAACCAGATCCTCACCGGCGTCGGGGTACTGGCGGTGGCCGAAGCGCTCAATTTTGCCCACCGGCATGATGTCGACCCGGCCAAGGTCCGGCAGGCGCTGCTCGGTGGCAGCGCCTACTCGCGGATTCTCGAGAACCACGGCCAGCGCATGCTCGAGCGCAAGTTCGAACCCGGCTTCAAATCGTATATGCACCAGAAGGACATGAACATCGTCATGCAGAGCGCCTACCAGCTTGGGCTTTGCCAGCCGGCCGCGGCCGCAGCGGCGCAAATGTTCAACGCCATGGTCGGCAGCGGCCTGGGTGATGAAGACTCGGTGGCCATGATCAAGCTGCTCGAATCGCTCTCGGGTGCCGAAGACTGAGGCGGTCAATCCAGCGAGGGAACCCCTAGGGCTGCGCGATGCCCTATAGCGGATGATCCTGATCATCCACGCCCACCCGTATCCGCAGCGCTCGCGCGCCGGCCGCGCCTTGCTCGACGCGGTGCGCGACCTGCCGCAAGTCGAGCTTCGTTCCCTGTACGACCTCTACCCCGATTTCGACATCGACGTCGCCGCCGAGCAGGCGGCCCTGACGCGCGCCGATCTTGTCGTCTGGCTGCACCCGCTCTACTGGTACAGCGTACCGGCGCTCTTGAAACACTGGTTCGACGTGGTGCTGCTGGGCGGCTGGGCCTACGGCGAGGGCGGCGACGCGCTGCGCGGCAAGCATTGCCTGTGGGTGGCCACGACCGGCGGGCAGGCCTCTTCGTTCGCCGAGAACGGCACGCATCAATTGCCTTTCGATGAGTTTGCCGCGCCGATTCGCCAGACCGCGCAATTCTGCGGCATGGTATGGGAGCCGCCGCTGGCGCTGCACGGCGCGCAGGTGATCGGGGAAGACGAGATCGCGGCGGCGGCCGTCGTCTTTCGCCAGCGGCTGGCGGCATGGTCGACGGTCGCTGCGGGGAAGAATCCGGAGACCGCGCGATGATGCGGGATGCGCTGATCTATCTTGCCGCTGCCGTTATTTGCGTCCCGATCGCGTGGCGCTTCAAGCTCGGCGCGGTGCTCGGCTATCTGATCGCCGGCGCGCTGATCGGCCCGTGGGGACTGAAGTTTGTCTACGACGTCGAGTCGATCATGCATTTTTCCGAATTCGGCGTGGTGCTGATGCTCTTCGTCATCGGCCTCGAACTCGAGTCCAGACGCCTTTCCGAAATGCGCAAGAGCGTGTTCGGTGGCGGCGCATCGCAGCTGGCGCTCTCCGGAGCGGCGCTGGCGCTGGCCGGCGCAGCGGCCGGCCTGCCCTGGAAAGCGGCGATCGTCGTCGGCCTGGCGCTGGCGCTGTCATCGACCGCCATCGCCGTCGCGACGATGAGCGAGCGCAACTTTCTCCCGACGCCGACGGGTCAATCGAGCTTCGCCGTGCTGCTCTTTCAGGACATCGCGGCCATTCCGCTGCTCGCCGTCATCCCGCTCCTGGGCGGCGCGGGCGCCGAGGAACTGAACTGGCTTGCGGCGGCAAAGGTGTTCGCGGCGATCATCGCGGTGATCGTCATCGGCGTCTATCTCTCGCGGCCGCTGTTGCGGCTGGTCGCCGCGACCAATTTGCGTGAGGTGTTCACCGCTTTCGCCCTGCTGCTGGTGATCGGCATCGCCCAGATCATGTCGCTGGTCGGCCTGTCGATGGGCCTCGGCGCTTTTCTCGCCGGCGTGCTGCTGGCGAGTTCCGAATACCGGCATGCGCTCGAAACCGACATCGAACCGTTCAAGGGCCTGCTGCTTGGCCTGTTCTTCATCTCGGTCGGCATGGCCATCGATTTCGGGCTGCTGGTCAATCAGCCCGGCCGCGTCGCCCTGCTGCTGCTCGGCTTTCTCGCCCTGAAGCTGGCGACGCTCTGGCTCGCCGCGCGCATCACCGGCGTCACGCCGCGCCAGCGCTGGCTGTTCGCCATCCTGCTCTCCCAAGGCGGCGAATTCGGCTTCGTCGTCTTCGGCGCGGCGCAAGCAGCAAGGGTCCTCTCCGACGAGTGGGCGGCCCTGCTCAACATGACTGTCGCGCTGTCGATGGCGACGACGCCGCTGCTGCTGATGCTGCACGACTGGCGGCAGGCGCGCAGCGAATGCGCACGCGGGGCGAAGGACGAGGCCGACAAGATCGACCTCAGGCAGGCGCCGGTGATCATCGCCGGTTTCGGCCGCTTCGGGCAGATCATCGGCCGCCTGCTGTTCGCCAACGGCGTCAAGGCGGTGGTGCTCGACCATGACCCCGACCAGATCGAGCTGCTGCGCAAGTTCGGCTACAAGGTGTTCTATGGCGACGCGACGCGCCTCGACCTGTTGCGCGCCGCCGGCGCGGGCGAGGCCGCGCTGATCGTCAATGCGATCGACGACATCGAGGACAGCCTGCTGCTCGCCGATATCGCGCGCGCGAATTTTCCGCATCTGAAAATGATCGCCCGCGCGCGCAATGTGACGCACTTCGTCGAGCTGCGTTCGCGCGGCGTGCTGTTCATCGAGCGCGAGACCTTCGAAGCCGCGCTCAAGGCCGGGCGGTATACGCTCGAGGCGCTGGGGATAGACCGCTTTCGCGCGCGCGACATGGCCAACATCTTCCGCCGTCACAATGTCGCCGACCTCGAGGCGCTCGTTCCCATCTTCAAGGACGATGCGCGCCGCGTTTCGGCGGCCAGGGCCGGCCGCGCCGAACTCGCCGCGCTGTTTGCGCGTGACCGCCAACAATTCGAATCCGAGCAGTCGTCGCAGGACTGGCATTGACCCCTGTCTCGCTTTTGGAACGTGTAAATTTCCACAAGTGCATTCGCTCCGGTGCGTTCGCCAAAGCGGTTCCCGCAGATTCCGGACATTTGTAAATTTATTTTGACAATTGTCCAATTTCGGCTATATTTCCATCTTGGCGGGAGCCTCTGCATGAGCACCAGCAGCGCGCGCCTGTCAAGAAAACTCTGTCCTCTGCAAGCAATGTCATTCCTGTGCCGGGATAGACTGCTGAGCGGCCTGCGAACAAGCCTTCAGCCAGGGATGGTTGTTATTTGCAAGACAGGAAGAGAAGTGAAAGACAGCAGCCCATGCCATGTGTGGGCAGTTGCTGGACACGGCGGGTTCAATGTCAGAACGAGAATTATTTTCTTAGGGGAAGTTTATGAACAGGGCACTCAGGATATTTGTAGTACTGGCGGCGGCGCTCGGGCTTTTTGCCACCGGCGGCTTGGCATATGGACAAACGGGCAAGAAGATCGTCATCGGTTTTTCGCAGGTCGGCGCCGAAACAGAGTGGCGTGTCGCTATGTCGAAAATCATGAAAGAGACTTTCGCCAAGCAAAAGGACATGGAACTGCTCTTCTCCGACGCGCAACAAAAACAGGAAAATCAGCTCAAGGCGCTGCGCACTTTCATTTTGCAGAAGGTTGATTTCCTCGTCTTCGCTCCGGTCGTGCAGACCGGCTGGGATGCCGTTCTCCAGGAAGCCAAGGAAGCCAAGATTCCGGTCATCTTCATCAACCGGCAGGTCAAGACGAGCACGGTGAAACTCGAAGATTACACGGTTACCTTCATCGGCCCCGACAACATGAACGCCGGGCGCTATGCGGCCAATTTCATGATCGACAAGTTCAAGGATGCCAAGGGCCCGATCAATGTCGTGCAACTCGAAGGCACGGTCGGCGCGTCGTCAGCGGTCGAGCGGAAAGCCGGTTTTGATGAAGTCATCAAGGGCCAAAGCAAGCTGGTGTTGATCAAGACTCAATCGGGCGACTTTACCCGCGCCAAGGGCAAGGAAGTCATGGAAGCCTTCCTCAAGTCGACCAAGGCTGAAGGAACTAAGATCGATGCCGTCTTCTCGCATTCGGACGATATGGGAATCGGCGCCATGCAGGCGATCGAAGAAGCCGGCCTCAAGCCGGGCAAGGACATCATCATTGTCGGTATCGACGGGGTGAAGGGCGCATTCGAAGCGATGATCGCCGGCAAGCAGGCCGCCACGGTCGAAAATCCCGTCGACTATGCCCAGCCGCTGATCCAGGTCATCCGGGATTACGAAGCGAAGAAGCCGATTCCGGCATGGGTCAAGCTGGACTTCAAAGTGTACCCGGCCTCGGTCGCCGCCAAGGAACTGCCGAATCGCCTTTACTAGTCGGCTCGCTGCTTATCTTGTCGGGATAAAGCAGAACGTTCTTCTTCTACAGTCATAATAAAAACAACAGGGTGCCGGCGACGGCACCCTGTAGAAGATGCGTTTCTGGTGAAAAGAAATCGGGGGGCGAAAAGCAAGCATGGGAACAGCGAACGTACTGGTGCGGATGGAAGGCATCTGCAAGGAATTTCCCGGCGTCAAGGCGCTCGACAATGTCGACTTCGAGTTGCTGCACGGCGAAATTCACGCGGTATGCGGCGAGAACGGCGCCGGCAAGTCAACCTTGATCAAAGTTTTGACCGGTGTTGAACACAACGAACGCGGCAGCATCTATCTGGACGGCAAGCCGATCAGTCCGAGGACGCCGATGGAAGCGCCGGCGCTCGGCATCAGCACGGTGTATCAGGAAGTCAACCTGTGCCCCAACCTGTCGGTCGCCGAGAATATCTTCATCGGTCGCGAACCCGTCAAGTTCGGAAAAATCGACTGGGCGGAAGTCAACCGGCGATCGGCAGTCGCGCTCGCCAGGTTGAACGTCAAACTGGATGTGACCGGCCGGCTCGACGAGTATTCGGTGGCCATTCAGCAAATGGTGGCGATTGCGCGGGCACTCGACATCGACGCCAAGGTCCTGGTTCTCGACGAACCGACCTCGAGTCTGAACAAGACTGAAGTGGCGAATCTTTTTCGCATCATGCGCAAGCTGAAAGGCGAGGGCATGGGCATTGTTTTCATTACGCACTTTCTCGAGCAGGTCTACGAGATTTCCGATCGCATAACGATACTGCGCAACGGCCTCCTGGTCGGCCAGTTCGAAACGGCCAAGCTCGATCGCCTGCAATTGATCGCCAAGATGATCGGCAAGGATCTCGCGGAATTCGAAAAGACCATCAAGGAAGACGTTCAGGACGCCGCTGCGGCCGCCAACGAGGATGCTTTCTATCAGGCGAAGAATCTCGGCCAGCAGGGTTCGATCAATCCTTTCGATATTCGCATCGGTAAGGGTGAAGTCATGGGGCTGGCCGGATTGCTCGGCTCCGGGCGCACCGAAAGCGCGCGCGTCATTTTCGGCATCGACGAACCGGACAGCGGCGAAGTTCATGTCAATCGGAAGGAAGTCGCGATCAAGGCGCCGGCCGACGCCATTCACCTGGGCTTCGCCTTTTGTTCGGAAAACAGAAAGACCGAAGGCATCGTCGCCAATCTGACGATCCGGGAAAACATTGTCCTCGCGCTGCAAGGCAAGCGCGGCATGGGCGCTTACCTGAGCCGCGCGGAACAGGTCGAGATCGCCGAGAAATATGTGCGGCTGCTCAACATCGCCACGCCGAGCATCGAGCAGCTGGTCGGCAATTTGAGCGGCGGCAATCAGCAAAAAGTTCTTCTAGCGCGCTGGCTGGCGACCGACCCGGAATTATTGATCCTCGACGAACCGACGCGCGGCATCGATATCGGCGCCAAAGCCGAGGTGCAGAAACTCGTTCTGCAACTGGCGGCCGAGGGCAAGGCCGTGCTGCTGATCTCCTCCGAACTCGACGAAATGGTGCGCTGCTGCGGCCGCATGGCGGTCTACAAGGACAAGCAGAAGATCGGCGAGCTCACGGGCGCAGAAATTACCGAGATCAACGTGATGAAGACGATTGCCGGGGGACAGAAATAGTGGAAACAAGAAAGAAGATGGACAAGAGGCTCGTCGATAACCAGCTTTTCTGGCCGCTGTTTGCCCTGGTCGTGCTCCTGGTATTCGATTTCTTTTACCTCAAGGGATTTTTTCATATCGAGGTCATCGACGGGCACCTGTACGGCAGCCTGATCGACATCGTCAACCGGGCGACGCCCCTGATGTTCATGTCGATCGGCATGACCCTGGTCATCGCCTCCGGCGGCATCGACATTTCGGTCGGTTCGGTACTGGCCATTTCCGGCGCGATCACCGCCATCATGATCGGCGGCGACATGGTCTTCGTCGACGGCGTGCAGCACCACGTGGCGCATTACCCGATGGCGGTCGCGATCCTTGTCGCGCTCGTCGCCGCCATCGTTTGCGGAATATGGAACGGCCTGCTGATCGCCAAGCTCGGGGTCAACGCGATGGTCGGCACGCTGATCCTCCTGGTCGCCGGGCGCGGCATCGCGCAGCTCATCGTCGATGGCAACGTCATCACCGTCTACTACGAGCCTTTCTTCTTCATCGGTTCCGGCTTCTTCCTCGGGCTGCCCTTCTCGATCTTTCTCGTCGCCGCTTTTCTGGCCGCCATCATGTGGCTGGTGAAGAAGACCGCTTTCGGGCTTTTTCTCGAGTCGCTCGGTTCGAACCGCGTATCGAGCCGCTTTGCCGGTCTCAACGTGCAGAAGATCATGTGGGCCTGCTATGCGATCAGCGGTCTTTGCGCCGGCATCGCGGGGATCATCGTCGCCTCCGAGGTGAAATCGGCGGATGCCAACAATGCCGGTCTGTTCATCGAGCTCGATGCCATCCTGTCCGTCGTGCTCGGCGGCAATTCGATGGCCGGCGGCCGCTTCTCGGTGATTGGCAGCGTTATCGGCGCGCTGGTGGTGCAAACCCTGACGACCACGATCTATGCGGTCGGCGTTCCCCCGGAAGTGACCATGGTGGTCAAGGCCCTGGTGGTCATCGTCATTTACTTGATTCAATCGCAAATGGGCAAGAAGACACTCAAAACGCCGAGCGGCGAAGCGGTGCTGAAGACCGAAGAGGCGAAAGCATGAAGAATTTCCAGATCAACTCGAAGTTCATTCCCCTGCTGATCACCATCGGCCTGTTCGCCGCGCTGTTCGGCGGGGGTTCCGTCTCTTACCGCGGCTTCTTCTCGATGCAGGTCGTCTTGAACCTGCTGGTGGACAATTCCTTCCTGATCATCGTCGGCTTGAGCCAGGCGATGATCATCATTTTGGGCGGCATCGACCTGTCGTGCGGCGCGCTGATTGCGCTGTCGTCGATGGTCGCGGCTTATGCGCTGGCGCATTTGAACCTGCACCCGGCGCTGGCCATTCTGGCCGTGCTGATCGTCTGCTCGCTGTTCGGTTTCGTGCAGGGCTGGCTGATCACTTATCGCAAATTCCAGCCCTTCATCGCCACGCTGTGCGGGATGTTCATTGCCCGCGGCCTGTGTTTCATGATCAATCAGGATACCGTGCCGATCACCGATCCTTTCTTCGTGACCATGGCCACGACGCGAATCAAGCTGATTCCCGGCGCGGCCATTTCGACCAGCGTGGTCATCGCCCTGGTGATCATCGCCCTCTATGTGTACCTCGCCCATTTCACGAAATTCGGCCGCGCGATCTACGCCATCGGCGGCAACGAGCAATCGGCGCGGCTGATGGGTCTGCCCGTCGATCGTACCAAGATCATGGCCTATACCTTGAGCGGCTTTACCTCTGGCCTGGCCGGCATCGTCTTCTGCTTCTACATGCTGTCCGCCTACGGCCTCAACGCCATGGCGCTGGAAATGGACGCCATCGCCGCAGCGGTCATCGGCGGCACGCTGATGACCGGCGGCGTCGGCTTCGTCATCGGCTCGGTCTTCGGCGTGATGATCGAGGGCATCATGCAAACGCTGATCACTTTCCAGGGCGATCTGAATTCGTGGTGGACGCGCATCGCCGTCGCTTTCCTGCTCTGCGTGTTCATCGTCGTGCAGCGGGTTCTCGTGCTGCGCAGAGAAGCCAAGAAGCGGATCCGGGCCGTCGAGTTCATTGAGTAGGGCAATCGGGGAGTCAGGTGTGATCAAAGTTACCGTACTATCAGTTTCCGACGGACGCGAGCGCGTTCATGACCAGCTCGTCCCCTACATCAGGGAACAGGCCGAACGCATCAAGGCGAGCCTCGAAAAGACCGGCCAGGCGCAGGTGCAGATCGTCGACGAGATCATCTGGAACAACGAGCTCGCCAAGTCGCAGGGCCGCGTCGCGCTGGCCGGTTTCCCCGACGCGGTGATCTTCAACGTTCCGGTTTTCGCTTTCCCCAATTTCTCGATGATCGCCGCTTCGCTGCAGACGGTTCCCTGCCTGGCCATCGCGCCGGTCAACGGCAAGCTGCCGGGACTCGGCGGCCTGCAGGCGGCGACCAACGCCATCCGCCAGGTCGGCATGCAGTGCGACAAGGTGTGGGGCAACATCGACGAGCCCGATACCCTGGCGCGCGTGATGACCTTCCTGCACGCCGCGCACGCGGTGAGCACGCTGCGCGGCCAGGTCTATGGCCTGATCGGCGGCCGCAGCATCGGCATGGCCTCGGGCGCGGCCAACGGCGACGCCTGGATGAAGATCTTCGGCGTCGATGCCGACCATGTCGACCAGTCCGAAATCCTGCGCCGCGCGAATCTGATGGATGAGGCCAAGGTCGATGTCGCGCTCGCCTGGCTGACCGAAAAGATGGGCGCCATCAACTACGACGGCGACAAGCTGACCGACGATTCGCTGCGCATGCAGATCAAGTGCTACATGGCGACCAAGGAACTGGTCGCCGAGAAGCGCTTCGATTTCGTCGGCGTCAAATGCCACTACGACCTCAGCGAATACTATGTGACGCAATGCATTTCCGCGGCGTTGTGCAACGATCCTTACGACTGGGACGGCGCCAAGGAACCGGTGGTCTTCTCGTGCGAAGCCGATTCGGACGGCGCGCTGACCATGCAGATCATGAAGCTGGTCTCCGACCAGCCGGTGCTTTTCTTCGATTTCCGCCACTACGACAAGGCCGCCGGCGTCTTCATTTTCTGCAACTGCGGCTCGATGTCGACCTGGTACGCGGCGCGCAGCAAGGATCCGGGCGAGAACCTGAAGCGGGTCACCCTGCACCCGATCATCGGCAAGTACGCCGGCAAGGGAGCGCACGTGCAATACATCGCACGCGCAGGCGACGTGACGCTCGGCCGCCTGACGCGCGTCGGCGAGCAGTACAAGATGACGCTGTTCCGCGGCCATCTGCGCGACTTCCCGCAGGAGAAGCTGCAGGAATCCTGTCCGGTCTGGCCGCACGGCTTCGTCGCCGTAGACATCGATCCCGAGCAGCTGATCCAGAACTACGACAGCAATCACGTGCACGGCATCTACGGCGACCACATCGCCGAACTGGTGAAGTTCTGCGAACTCAAAGAGATCCAGTGCGATGTGCTGGGCTAGGACAGGAAACTGAACAGGGGAGACTCCGATGCAAGAATCACTCGTCACCTTGCTCGCCGAACTTGAAGACTTCGGCAAAGCCAACGACGCGACGATCACCGACCGGCCGCGGCGCATGCTCAACATCACGCGCGACACCGGCGAGTTTCTCGACGTGCTGGTGCGCGCCACCAACGCGCGCCGCGTACTCGAGATCGGCACCTCGAACGGCTATTCGACGCTGTGGCTGGCGCAGGCCGCGCGCGCGGTCGGCGGCAAGGTAACGACCGTCGACCTGTCGCGCTTCAAGTTCGAGATGGCGGCCGGCAACTTCGCGCGCTCGGGGCTCGCGGCATTCATCGTGCAGGTCCAGGACGATGCCGGCAAGCTGCTCGCGCGCCAGGACGACGGCGCCTACGACCTAATCTTCCTCGATTCCGAGCGCCCCGAATATCCGGGTTGGTGGCCCGAGATCCGGCGCGTTCTGAGGCCGGGCGGGCTGCTCGTCGTCGACAACGCCACTTCGCACGTCGCCGAGATGGCGCCCTTCGTCGCGCTGGTCAAGGCCGACAATCAGTTCGCGAGTTGCCTGGTGCCGGTCGGCAACGGCGAGTTCATGGCGACGCGCGCAAGCTAGCCCCGGGAGAGCAAGCAATGCCCGGCGATGAGATCTGGATCGGCAACGATCACGGCGGTTACGAACTCAAGTTGCAGGTCGTCGAGCGCCTGAAGAAGAAAGGGCTCGCCGTGCATGACGCCGGCACCCATTCGACCGACATCGTCCGCTATCCGTATTTCGCGGCCGAGGTCGCCGGCGCCGTATCGACGGGCCGCGCGCGCCGCGGCATCCTGATCTGCTCGACCGGCATCGGCATGAGCATCATCGCCAACAAGTTCAAGGGCGTGCGCGCCTCGCTATGCACCAGCACCTACATGGGCAAGATGACGCGCGCGCACAACGACTCGAACATCCTCTGCCTCGGCGGCAAGATCACCGGCGTTTTCGAGGCGCTCGACATTCTCGATGCCTGGCTGGGCACCGACTACGAAGGCGGCCGGCACGCCATCTCGCTCGGCCTCATCAAGGACGCCGAGGAATCCATCTGCAACCCGGACGGCTGGCATCCCGAGGCAGCGCCAACGGCCTGAGCGCCAGCAATCAGCGGCCGTTCAAGCCGCTGGTCCGGCGCGAACGATTACTTTCTTTCGGAAAGCTCGATCGTCGCCTTGTCCGGCCCCTCGATGTAAGAAATGGTCAGGCCCGGCCGCGGACTCCACGGTTCTTCAAGAATGGTCACGCCTTTCGCGCGCAGGTCGGCAACGGTCTCGGCCATGTTGTCTACGGCGAATCCGAAGTGATCGGTGCCGAAACGGGTCCGCAACGACGGCTGATTTGGCGCATTGTCGCCTTCCTCGCCCTCGAGTTGGCCGAAGACGATGAAGTTGAAACCGGAGATGTCGAAATAATAGACTTTCGACCCCTTGAATTTCCCCTCGAACGTGATCCTGGCGCCGATCTTATCGACATACCATTGCGCCGTTCTCTCGACATCGACAGCCTTGAGATGGATATGATCAACTCTGAAACTTGGCATGATATTTCTTCCCAATTTGAAAACCGTTAAAATTCATACGGCATGGTGCCGCCGGCAAAACGCCGTCACTCCGAATAGACGCTCTTGATCAGCGGGAGCAAATAAGACGCCGCCTGACTGGCGGCCGAATCCGGATCCGGCACCGGAAATATTTCCAGCGAGCACCAGCCGGAATACTTGGCCCGCTTCAGACTCCTGAATATGTCGACAAAATCCGTGTGCCCCCAGCCGGGCGCATGCCGGTTTGAATCGGCAAGATGGATATAGGCGATGTCGGCGATGTGCTTCTCCAGTTCGCCGCCTATCGTGCGATCCTCGATGTTCATGTGAAAGACGTCAGGCATCAGCTTGAAATTCGGCCGATTGACTTTCTTGACGAGTTCCGCGCCCTCTTCGACACTGTTGATGAAATTGATTTCATAACGATTGACGGGCTCGAGGATCAAGGTGACGCGCTTCGCTTGCGCGTATTCGCACAGGTCGGTGAGCAGGTCGATGAATCGGCCTTCGGCTTTTTCCTTGCCGTCCTCGCCTATCCTGCCGCGCACGCGGCCGATATTGACGAGCTTCCCGTAGTTCGCGGCGAGATCGATAAAATCCCTGAACAGGCTGCTGAGCGTATTCCTGCGCGCTGGGTCCGGATCGGTAAACATATAACCGGTTTCCGCATAGACCTGGCCGGTTGAAATGCAGGACACTTCCAGGCCGTTATTTTTCAGCAGCGCGTCAAGTTTTGCCGGATTGATTTCGGCTGCGCTCTTCAAGGCGAGTTCGACGCCTTGGTAGCCCAGTTCGGCGGCGCGCGGGATGAATTCGTCGAAGCCGCGGTAGACGACAAAAGCGGAAGGCAGGGCATTGCTGGCGGCGATGGCGATGGATAGCTTGATCATCTCTTTTCCTCTTCGGGCTTCAACAGCGCTGCCGCCGTGAAGCCGCTATGTTAGCTGGAGATGCTTGCACCGGCATTTTCCAGCGCCGTTTTGACCGCCAGCAGGCCCGGGCGCAAGCTCGACAGCACCGGCTTGCCGGTTGCTTTGGCGATGGTTTCCTGCATGCGCGCCATCGACGCCTGCGCCAGAATGATGACGCCGACCTGGTCGGCGATGGCCAGCGCGGCTTTCAGCAGGATCTCGTCATGGACTTCCGGCTGGCCCGCGTTGAGCGCCTGCAGCGCGCCTTTGGCCAGGCCTTCGACGATGTTCACCGATCTCCCCGAGCGGCCGGCGACGGCATGCACCAGGCGCCGGGTCGGCGCCAGTGTCGTATCGACCGTCGCCAGCACGGCGATGGACGGTGAGATCGCGACGGCCTGCCTGACCATGGGCTCGTCGATTCGCAGGATAGGCACCTTGATGAAGGGCTGTATCTCGCCGACGATATCGCCCATCGACGAGCAGGTGCTGAGAATCAGATCGACGCCCATGTCCTCGGCGGCGCGGCAATAGGCGAAGAGGCGACGCTTGACGTCGCGCGTAACGACATTGCCTGCCGCGATCACGTCGGGAATCAGGCTGTCGTCGAAGATGCTGACCAGGCGCTGCCCGGGCAGGAGTTCAGCGAACATCGCCTTGGTCGGCTCGATGATCGAGAACGCCGTGTAGATTGCCGCTACTGTTTTCATTTTCCCCGCTCCTTCCGGCATGACGCCCGGCTATTTCAGGTAGAGATCCTTCATTTTCCCCGCGTAATCGTCGTACAGCGCGAGCAGGCGGTCTTCGAGCGCGTCCTTCTCCGGATCGACGCTGTGCGCTTCGGCTTCGTACCAGGCGAGTATCGATTTGAGGCCCTCGTGCAGCGTGATGTCGGCCTTGAAGTCGGGAACCGCGCTGCGCAATTTCGAGTTGTCGAAGAGGCCGGCGTAGGTCTTTTCAAAATACAGATGCGAGCAAAGATTGGGCGCCGCGCTGCGCAAGAGTTCCGAGGGAACATGGACGATGGTCGGTGCCTTGCCGACCAGCCGCCCGAACTCGAGGTAGAGATCGTTCCAGATGCGGCGCTCTTCGCCGGTCACATGGTAGTCCTCGCCGAAAGTCCTGGCGTTGCCGGCGATCGCCACATAGCCTTTGGCCAGGTCAGGGACGAAGGTGAAGGTCCACGGCGTGCAGCCGTCGCCGAACATGACCAGCCGCTTGCCGCGGCGGATGCGGTCGACGATGCCGAAGTTCTGGCGCAGCACGCCGATGTTCGCGGCGCCCGGGCCGTAGGTCAGCGAGGGCCGGACGATGGTGATCGGCAGCTTGTCCTGCTTGATCGACTTCCACAGCGCCTTCTCCATCTCGGCCTTGTTCAGCGCGTAGGGGAAGACCGGGTCGTCCCACAGCGTTTCCATCGCCTCGACGGTCGGGACGCTGCGGTAGGGCCGCTGGTAGGCGGCGATGCTCGAAGTCACGACGATGTGCCCGGCGTTGCCGCCGAAAGCGCGCGCCGTCGAGCGCGCGTCATCGGCGGTAAAGCAGATCATATCGATAACGACGTCATAACGCGTGCGCTGCATCGCCGCTTCGAATTCTTCTCGGCGCATGCGGTCGCCGACCAGTTGCTCGACGCCGCTGGCCGATGGCGCTTTGCTGCCGCGGTTGAAAACCGCGACCTCGTCGCCCTTGGCAACAAATTGCCTGACGATTTCGCGGCTGATGACGCCGGTTCCACCCAGGACCAGTACTTTCATTTCCCTGCCCTCCTGACCTTACCTGCTGATGACGTAGCCGGACGTCTGTTCGTAGAGCTTGACCACGCTCGACAGATCCTCGTCGCCCCAGCCCTGGGCCAGCGCCTTGCCGAGCATGCCCTTGACCGCGTCGAAGACAGGCGTCGTCAGGCCGAGGTCGGCGGTGAGCTGCGTCACCAGACCCAGATCCTTATTCATCATCGCCAGCGAAAACGCCGGCGAGAAATCGCGGTCGAGAATTTTCGGCAGCTTGGCTTCGGCGACCAGGCTGCGGGCGCCGCCCTTGCCGACGATTTCGATGAAGAGTTCCGGATCGATGCCGCTCTTGGCGGCGATCGACACCGCTTCGACGAAAGCCAGCAGGTTGATCGCGTACATCGTGTTGTTGGCCAGCTTGGCGTAGGAACCGTTGCCGCTCGCGCCGAGATAGTAGGCGGCCTTGCCCATGGCCAGGAAGACCGGCTCGCAGCGATCGAAAACAGCCTTGTCGCCGCCGCCGACCATGAAAGCCAGCGTGCCCTGCTTGGCCTGCGGCGCGCTGCCGGTGACCGGGCAGTCGAGCATGGTCAGGCCCTTGGCGGCGACGATGCCGGCGAGATTCTTGCTCGTCGATGGCAGGATGGTGCTGCTGTTGAGAATCAGCAGGCCGGGCTTGGCGCCCTTGAGAATGCCTTGCTCGCCGAGCACGACGTCTTCGCTGTCGCGGTCGTTCTTGACCATGATCACCACCGCCTCGACGCTGGCCGCGACTTCCTGCGGCGTCGCGCAGCCGGTCGCGCCGTGCGCGGCCAGCTCAGCGACCTTGGTGGCCAGCTGATCGTAGACGAAGACTTGATAGCCGGCCTTGAGCAGGTTGTCGGCCATCGAAGAACCCATGATGCCCAGTCCGATTACACCTATCTTTTTCATTGCGCCTTCCCTTTCGAAAATGTACGAAGGCTCGCCGCGCGAATTGCGCGGCGAGCCTGCTTCGGCAAGACCTGCTGCGAGCTACCGCGGCAAGAGAGTCCTGATGTAGTCGCGGTTCATCGCGCAGACGGTCAGGCCGTCGCCGCCGTAATGCTCGCAGAGAAATGCGCTCTTGTAGCCGCAATCGAGCGCTTTCTGGATGGCGATGCGGTAGTTGATGATGCCAAGCGCCATCGACGTCGGATAGGAGGCGATGAGATTCTGCGCCTTGTCCTCGACGCGCATGTAGTTCTTGACGTGCCAGTACTTGAGGTAGGGGCCGAGCTTCTCGATCATCGACAGCCAGTGCTCGACCGGGCGATGCAGGCGGACGAGGTTGCCGATGTCGGCGTTGGCGCCGACGCAGGGCACATCGACGTCGTTGAGGAATTTCACGGTGCCGTCGGCGGTGCCGATATAGGTGTCCTCGTACATTTCGAGCGAGACTTCGAGGCCGAGCTGTTCGGCGTGCTTGCCGAGTTCGCGGATGCGCGAGACCGCTTTCTGGTAAATGACCGGATCGTCGGGATTCTTGACGCCATCGGCGGTCCAGAACCAGAGTTCGGCTTTCTGCGCCGGCGTCAAAGGCCCGAACAGCCCGAAGGAAACGGCTTCGCAGCCGATCTCCGCGGCCGTCTCGAGCAGGCGGTGGCTATAGACCAGATGCTCGTCGCCGCGCTCGGGATCGATGACGCTGCGGCGCGCCGTCGAGATCGCCGGAATGGAAAGGCCGATCGACTTGGTCAGCGCCATGAATTCGCGCCGGCGTTCGGGCGAGAGATCGGCCACGCACAGCCAGCTGTCGGTCGGGTCGAGTTCGGTGAAGCCGGCGTCTACGACCTGGCTCAGCGTCTTGGCCCAGCCCTCGACCGACTGGTTCTGCACCGAAGTGCCGTCCGGCAGCGTGCCCGGAAAAGTCACCATGGCCGCGGCGATCGGCCAGTTGTCGCGATTTCTGTTTGCTGTGGTCATTGCGGTGTCTCCAAAAAAGTGTTCAGACCTTGATGCCCTGTTCGGCAATGTAGTCGCGGATGATCGTCTCGACATCCTTGTCGGAGGTAAATCCCATCCTGCGCGCGCGCTCGTTCGTAAAGCGCACCGGCCAGGTATCGACAATCGCCTGGATGCGCGCATCGGGTTTCATTTCGACGAGATTGGCGACCTTGTCGCCGGCGATCTTGCGCAGCGCGGCGACCATTTCGGCGACCGACGCCGTATTGCCGGGAAGATTGACGACGCGGTTCGTTCCCCAAACCGACGCCGGCAGATCGTGGGCGAGGATGAAAGCCTCGATGACCTTCGCCGGCGAGAGCAGCCAGATCGACGTTTCGGCGCTGACCGGGCACGGCGAGACGACACCGGCAAGCGGCTCGCGGATGATGCCGCTGGCGAACGACGAGGCGGCGAGATTCGGTTTGCCGGCGCGCACCGAGATCGTCGGCAGGCGCAGCGAACGTCCGTCGATGAAACCCTTGCGGGTGTAATCGGTGGTCAGGTACTCGCAGCACACCTTCTGCGCGCCGTAGGAAGTCTGCGGTGTCGGCGTCGTCGAGTCGTCGAGGACTTTCGGCAGATCGCCGCCGAAGGCCGCGCACGAACTCGCGAAGACGTAACGCGGCGGCCGCGCCTGTCTGCGGCAGGTTTCAAGCAGGGCGCGCGAGCCGTCGAGGTTCACCTTGTAGCCGCCGTCGAAATCGGCTTCGGCACCGCCGCTGACCACCGACGCGAGATGGAAGACCGAAGCCGTGTCGCCGCCCATAATGTCGGCGAGCAGCGCCTTGTCGGTGAGGTCGCCGGTCACGCATTTCAGGCGCGGGTCGGTTTGCGGCGGGAAGGCGATGTCGAGCAGGGTGATCTGGGTGATCGGCGTCTGCTTGCCTTCGGCGTTGGCCAGCGTGCCGCGCTTGAGCAGGGTGTTGGCCAGGCGGAAACCAATGAAGCCGCCGCCCCCGGTAATAAGTACTTTTGAACCGGCCCCTATTTTTCTGGACACGAATTTGGGGTAAAACCGTGTCTGGAAAAAGGAGTTTGAAATGCTGA
>CAIXAY010000524.1 GCA_903917505.1 uncultured beta proteobacterium
GCCGCAGTTCCTTGCGCACCTTGGCGTCGAGCGCACCAAACGGCTCGTCGAGCAAGAGGATGCGCGGCTCGATGGCGAGTGCACGCGCCAGCGCGATGCGCTGGCGCTGGCCGCCGGAAAGCTGCGACGGAAAACGCTCGGCCAGCCAGTCGAGCTGGACGAGCTTCAGCAGGTCCATGACGCGGCGCCGAATTTCGGCTTCCGGCGGGCGCACCTGCCTGGCCTTGACGCGCAGCCCGAAAGCGACGTTCTCGAATACCGACATATGCCGGAACAGCGCGTAGTGCTGGAAAACGAAACCGACCTTGCGCTCGCGTGCGTGCAGGTGGCTGGCTTCCTCGCCGGCGAATTTCACCTGCCCGGAATCGGCGGTTTCCATGCCGGCGATGATGCGCAGCAGGGTCGTCTTGCCGCAGCCGGAAGGCCCGAGCAGGGCGACGAGTTCGCCGGTCGGGATGGTCAGATCGATGCCGTCGAGCGCGACGAAATTGCCGAAGCGCTTGCCGACGCCGCAAATTTCGATGCTCATGATGTTGCCTTTTCGGTGGGTAGCACGTTGTCGAGCATTTCGGTTTCCTTGCGCATCTGCCATTCGACGAGCGTCTTGGCGACCAGCGTGACCAGCGCGAGCAGCGCCAGCACCGAGGCCGAGGCGAAGGAGCCGATGGAGTTGTATTCGTTGTAGAGAATTTCGACGTGCAGCGGCAGGGTGTTGGTCTCGCCGCGGATATGGCCGGAGACCACCGACACCGCGCCGAACTCGCCCATCGCGCGGGCGTTGGCGAGGATGACGCCGTAGAGCAGGCCCCACTTGATGTTCGGCAGGGTGACCCGGAAGAACATCTGCCAGGCGTTGGCGCCGAGCGATATGGCGGCTTCTTCCTCTTCCTTGCCCTGTGCCTGCATCAGCGGAATCAGCTCGCGCGCGACGAAGGGGAAGGTGATGAACAGCGTGACGATGACCATGCCCGGCAAGGCGAAAACGACCTTGATGTCGTGCGCCGCGAGCCAGGCGCCGAAGATCCCCTGGGCGCCGAAAATCAGCAGGAAGACCAGGCCGACGACGACCGGCGAAACGGCGAAAGGCAGGTCGATCAGCGTGATCAGCAGGCTCTTGCCGCGGAAGTCGAACTTGGCGATCGCCCAGGCGGCGGCGACGCCGAAGCACACGTTGAACGGCAGAACGACCACGGCGATGAACACGGTCAACCGGATCGCATAGAGCGTTTCCGGATCGCGCAAGGCCGCGACATAGGCCGACCAGCCGCCGGCCAGCGCCTGAAAAAAAACTGCGAACAGCGGCAGGGCGAGAAAGAGAAAGAGGAATGCCAGGCCGCTGGCGGTCAGCGCCAGGCGCACCCAGCGCGGTTCGGCGTTGGCCTTGCGCAGTGCCGGGCCGCTCATGGCGCGAGCGCCGGCGAGTCGTGGCCAAGGCGGCCGCCGCTCTGATCACGGCTTGCCGCCCACCATTGCAGGGCATTGACACCGAGCAGCAGCACGAAGGAAATGATGAGCATCACGCAGGCCAGCGCGCTCGCCCCGATGACTTCGTACTGCTCGAGCTTGGAGATTATGAGCAGCGGCGTGATTTCCGAAATCAGCGGCATGTTGCCGGCGATGAAAATGACCGAACCGTACTCGCCGATGGCGCGCGAAAAAGCCAAGGTGAAGCCGGTCAGCAGCGCCGGCGCGATCCCGGGCAGCAGCACGCGGCTGAAGGTCTGCCAGCGCGAGGCACCGAGCGTCGCCGCCGCTTCCTCGATTTCCGGCTCGATGTCGGCGATCACCGGCTGCAGCGTGCGCACGACGAAAGGCAGGCCGATGAAAGTCAAAGCGACGACGATGCCGAGCGGCGTGAACGCCACCTTGATGCCGAGCGGTTCGAGCAACTGGCCGATCCAGCCGTTGCCGGCATAGAGCGTGGCCAGCGTGATGCCGGCGACCGAGGTCGGCAGCGCGAACGGCAGATCGACCAGCGAATCGACGAGGCGCTTGCCGCGAAACGGGTAGCGCACCAGCACCCAGGCGACGATCAGCCCGAAGACGGCGTTGATCATCGCGGCGAGCAGCGAAGCGCCGAAGGTCACGCGATACGAAGCGAGCGCCCGCTCGCCGCTGGCGATAGCCCAAAACTCTCCGAGGCTCAGCGAACTCGACTTGAACAGCAGGCCGGAGAGCGGCAGCAGGATGAGCAGCGACAGATACACCAGGGTGCAGCCGAGCGACAGCCCGAAGCCGGGAAGGACGCGTTTGTTCATGATGCGGAGATCGCGATCGGTCGCTTCACTTGCTCTGATAGATCTGGTCGAAGGTGCCGCCATCGCGGAAGTGCGTCGGCGTCGCCTTGGCCCAGCCGCCGAAAACTTCATCGACGGTGAAGGTCTTGATCGGCGGAAACTGCGTTGCGTATTTCTTGAGCAGTTCGGGGTCGCGCGGGCGCAGGTAGTTGTCGGCGGCGTTCTGCTGCCCTTCCTTCGACCACAGATAATCGAGGTAGGCCTGCGCCAGCTTGCGCGTTCCTTTCTTGTCGACGACTTTGTCTACGATGGCCACCGGGAACTCGGCGAGAATCGATTGCGAAGGATAAACGACGTCGAACTCGCCCTTGCCGAATTCCTTGGCGATCAACTCGGCTTCACTCTCGAAGGAGACGAGCACGTCGCCGATCTTGCGCTGCATGAAGGTCGTCGTCGCGTCGCGTCCGCCAGACGCGAACAGCGGCGCGTTTTTGAGCAGGCGGGCGACGAAGTCCTGCGCGCTCTTGTCGTTGCCGCCGGGCTGCCTGAGCGCATAGCCCCAGGCAGCGAGGTAGGAATAGCGGCCATTGCCGGTGTTCTTCGGGTGCGGCAGGATCACCTGGATTCCGGGCTTGACGAGGTCCGACCAGTCCTGCAGCGCTTTCGGATTACCCTTGCGCACGATGAAGACCATCGTCGAGGTGTAAGGCGAAGCGTTGTTGGGAAACTTCCGGGCGTAATCCTTGGCGACCAGTCCTTTTTCAGCGAGGAAATCGACGTCGGAGGCCTGGTTCATCGTCACCACATCGGCCTCGAGTCCGTCGGCGACTGCGCGCACCTGCTTGCTCGAACCGGCGTGCGATTGTTTGAGTTCGACCGATTCCCCGGTCTTGGCCTTCCAGTACTTCTGGAACAAGGGGTTATAGTCCTTGTAGAAATCGCGGGCGACATCGTAGGATACGTTGAGCAGGCTGGTCTCGGCGAAGGCCGGCCAAGTGATGGTGGCAACGATGAGCAGCAACAGTTTGCGGATTGATGGCGACATTCAAGCTCCTGGGCGGGCCGCGACACGGCGAACGGAAGCCGCAACTATAAGCGAGACGCATAGAACACCAAAGCGCGTTTGTTTATTAGGTTATGCATAGATCGAATAAAGAATCGGCGCAGCCGATCATCGGAACGATAGTGCGCGGGCGGACTCAAATCTCCGCTCGGCCACGGTGAAACCCGGCCTGCCGGCAATTGATTCGGATCGAGAATACATGCCGCTGAACGCCGAGCCTCCCGCCAACGCCGATCCATTCAATGGCCGGCGTTATAACGCCTACAACGATTGGGTCAAGCGGGCGCACGGCGGCCGCTGGCAGAAAGTGTCGATCGATGCGGGTTTCACCTGCCCAAACCGCGACGGATCGCTGGGCGTCGGCGGATGCAGCTTCTGCAACAACGATGGCTTCACGCCGAGCTACCTGCGCGAAGAGCGCGACATTGCCGCCCAGATCGATACCGGTATCGCCTTCATGCGGCGGCGCTATCCCGACAGCAAGGGATTTCTCGCCTACTTCCAGAGCTATTCGAACACCTATGATGACCTCGACCGGCTGAAGACGCTCTACGAGAGGGCGCTGGCGCACCCGGGCATTTCAGGCATCGTCATCGGCACGCGCCCGGACTGTCTGCCGGATGCGACGCTCGATTATCTTGCCGAGCTGTCGACGCGCACGATGCTGGAACTCGAAATAGGCATCGAATCGTGCAACGACGAGGTGCTGCGCGAATGCCTGCGCGGACACGATTTCGCTTGTGCAGAGGACGCTATCCGCCGCGCTGCGCGTCGCGGCCTCTTCATCACCGGCCACCTGCTGCTCGGTTTGCCGCTGGAAACCGCGCACAGCCTCGTCGACGGCGCCAAGGCCCTGGCCCGCTTGCCGCTCGATGCGCTCAAGTTCCACCAGCTCCAGATCCTGCGCGGCACCCGCCTCGCCAATCAGTATCGGGCCGACCCCGAGAGCGTGCCGCTGCTGAACCCGGAAACTTATCTCGACGCCGTCATCGACGTCCTCGAACACCTTCCGCCGGACATCAAGATCCAGCGCCTGGGCAGCGAGGTGCCGCCGGCCGTGCGCGTTTCGCCCGATTGGGGAATGCGCCTGGCAAAATTCCAGGCGCGCCTCGAAGAACGCCTGCAGGCGCGCGATACCCGGCAGGGACGCTTTTTCGGCGGAAAGGCGCAAGCTGGCAACTAAGTTCCGGGCGCATGGTCGGATTCGAACCGGCGGGCTTTTCATGGCACGGCGCGATGGCGAACGGCAGGCCCGGGAATCGATATGTCGCTGTCACTTCGGCGAAATTCCGATATTATGCAATTCGGGGGCAACAAGTTTTTCGTAACCAATACCTTAGATAATCGCCATGAACAAAAAGCGAAGCAAGTATGAAGTCCATGCCGAAATCGACATCAGCGGGAGTGCTTCGGCGGAATTCGACGATGCCAAGGCCGGTCGCCCGATCGAGCGCCGGCTCAATCGCATGGAGCGGGTTGTCGCCGCCTATGGCGGCGAGGTCGATACGCGCCTGGCCAACGGTCTGCAGATTGCGTTCGAGACGGCTGACGCGGCGATCCTGGGCGCCCGTGAAATGCAACAGCGCTGCGCCGTATTGCCCCAGTTGTCGGGAATCCGGCTGGCATTGCGCATCGGCGTCCACGAAGGCATCGTGCAGCAGCGCTCGGAAGACAATGTCGATGGCGCGCGGGCGAACGCCGCGCTGCTGGCCGTCGCCGACGACGGCATCGTCGCGTCGGCGGCCGTGATCGCCTCCCTCAACCCCGAACTGCGCAAACTTGCCCAGCCTCTCGGTGATTTGCCCGCGCCAGTGACGGCGAAAAGAATCGATTGGCGCCGCGAGATCTCGTCGGCCGCCTATGGCGGCGAAGCCTTGCGGACGGCGAAAGGCGGGGCCCGCCCGACGGGTTCCTACCTGGTCCTTCACCTCGGGCTAAAGACGCTCGAATTGACGCAGGACAATCCGGAAGCCACCGTCGGTCGCGATCCGCTGAACGATCTGGTTCTTGTTGACGATTACGTATCGCGAAACCACTGCCGGATCGAGCGGCGCTTCGATTGCATCGTGCTCACCGACTCAAGCACCAATGGCACCTGCGTGACGCCCGACAACGGCGTCGAGCTGCTCGTCAAGAACGACTCGGTCGTCCTGCGCGGCAAAGGCCTGCTGTTCTTCGGCCGCCTGTGCAATGGCGAGCGGCGCGGCGGCGTCAGTTACGAAGCCTACTGAGCGCCGGCCGCCGCGTCGGCGCAGACCAGGCGCCGCGCGCCAATCCTGAAAGCGCCGAGGCGCATTCGTGAGCGTGCGCATCGCATGCGATCGGCTTGCCGCAGGCCTTTCGACGGCGCGGTCGGGGCGGATGGACTTACGGTCCACTATTGCCATTTTGGCGCCGAGCGATCATGATTCGGGCGAGTGTGGTGGCGGTCGGTGCGCGACCAACGAAGGAAACGGTGAACAAGTCGTCACGCCGGCGCAAGCCGGTGTCCAATGCCCAGGCCTGCTGGCTTTTCATTCCCGCGGGTCAGATTCCGGCTTTCGCCGGAATGGCGATGCAGGCTTGATCAGCGCTTCCCCGATTTGAAAAAACCGAAGCCTGTCTATTTAACTTGGGAACAATCATGATGAATTTGGGAAAATATTCGTTTGGTATCGGCGATCGCTTTTCGCTCGAGGGTGAAGCGCAGCTTGCCGCGATCGTGAAAGCGCAAAAGGAACTGGGCATCAGATTACGCCGGTCTGGAACAAGTCGAACCGCGAACACAGCATTGTCCATACCGAACCTGCCGATGCGCGCAAGGAAGCCGATGCCGCGGTCAAGGCGCTGGCCTATACCGGCCCCTATTTTGTTGACGCCGACCACATCAACCTGACCAACGTCGATCGCTTCGTCGATGACTCCGATTTCTTCACGCTCGACGTTGCCGATTACATCGGCAAGGCGGCGGCGCCGGAGGAAATCGAAAAGTTTCTGGCGGCGACCCGCAAGTACGTCGGCGCGCTGAGCATCCCGGGAATTGCCCATCCCTTCGAGGTCAGCGAAGATTACCTCAAGAAGTTCGCCGCGAAGTTCCTCTACGCGACCCTCGAGGCGGCCAAGATTTACCAGCATATCGTCGCCAAGAAAGGCGCCGGCAAGTTCGTCACCGAAGTGTCGATGGACGAAGTCGACGAGCCGCAAAAGCCGCTCGACATGCTGTTCATTCTCAAGTCGCTCGCCGACCTGAAGGTGCCGGCGCAAACCATTGCGCCGAAATTCACCGGCCGCTTCAACAAGGGCGTCGATTACGAAGGCAACGTCGAGCAGTTCGGCAAGGAATTCGAAGAGGACATGCTGGTCATCGATTACGCCGTGAAGAATTTCGGCCTGCCGGCCGATTTGAAGCTCAGCGTGCATTCGGGCAGCGACAAGTTTTCGATCTATCCGGTGATGGGCAGGCTGATCAAGAAATACGACAAAGGCATCCACGTCAAGACGGCGGGAACGACCTGGCTGGAGGAAGTGATCGGCCTGTCGATCTCCGGCGAGAAGGGGCTCGATCTGGCGAAGGCGATCTATGTCGCAGCGTTCAAGCGCAAGGACGAACTCTGCGGGCCTTATGCTGCCGTCATCGACATCAAGGCGGACAAGCTGCCGGCGCCGGAAGCCCTGGCGAAGTGGAGCGGCGACGACTTTTCGTCGGCGCTGCGCCATATTCCCGGCAACCCGAAATACAACCCGAGCCTGCGCCAGTTGATCCACGTCGGCTACAAGGTTGCCTTCGAGCGCGGCGCCGAATATACCGATGCGCTCAAGGCCAACAAGAAGATCGTCGGCGGCTGCGTCACCGAGAACCTCTACGACAGGCATATCCTGCGCCTGTTCGTCGTCTAGGCCCTCGGTTCGTCATTCCGGCTGGCGCCGGAATGACGCCTAGAAGCGTTCGTTCTCGCGCAGGTAGCGCCATTGCCCGGCGGGCAGCTTGCCGAGCGAGACGCTGCCGATGCGGATGCGCTTGATCGCAATCGCCCGCAGGCCGACGAGTTCGCACATGCGCTGGATTTGCTGAGGGCGCGATTCGTGCAGCACGAAGCGCAGCTGCTGTTCGTTCTGCCACGAGACCTGCGCGCGCTTCAGCTTCACTTCGTCGAGCGCCAATCCGTGGTTGAGCAGGCGCAGTCCCTCGGGTGAAAGCTCGCCTTCGACGCGCACCATGTATTCCTTTTCGAGCCGCGTATCGTCGCCGTTGATGCGGCGCGCAACGCTGCCTTCCTGAGTGAATACCAGCATGCCGGTGACGCCGGCGTCGAGTTTGCCGACCTGGGCGAGCCCGCGCAAATGGGTCGCCTTGAATATGAAGGGCGTTTTGTCTTCGTTCCAGCGATTCTCGGCGCGCAGCAGTTGCAATGCTTCGGCCTGACGTTCCGCAATCCCGCCGTCACTGCCAAGCGGCTTGTTGAGCAGGATGGTCACGCACTCGGTCTGGTGCTTGCTGGCCTCGTCCTTGATCTCGATGCGCGCGCTCGGGTGTACGCGCGCGCCCAGCGTGGTGACCACGGCGCCGTCGACGCTGACCCAAGCGTTCTCTATCCACGCGTCGGCTTCGCGCCGTGAGCACCCGGTCATTTCGCAGAGGCGCTTGGACAGGCGCGGCGGCTCTTTGAGCGGGCGGCGCGGCTCATCGGTCGCCGGCGCGGCTGTCCGAACCGCCGCAGCGTTGTTCGGGGCGGCGCCGTCCAGCGTGAAATCGCGCGTCGGCGGCAGCGCGCGGGCGCCGGTGCTGCGCGCGACGCCACGTGGCGGATAGACTTTCTTGGGCGGCGGCGCCGGGCGTTCGCCGCGTGGCGTTTCCTTGCCCCGCTCGCTGCGCTCGGCGCGCCTGGCGGGCGCTGGCGCGGCGTCCGCTTTGCCGCGCGGTACGGGGCGCTCCGGCTCGCTGCGCGCCTTGGTCACCGGCGGCTGCGCGGCGGCGGTGCGGGCGGC
>CAIXAY010000525.1 GCA_903917505.1 uncultured beta proteobacterium
CGATGAACAGCAGGATGCAGATCGCGGTCATCAGCGACACCTCGGCCGAGCCGGGGAAGAGCGCGATGGTCGTCGCAGCGAAATCGGGGGCGTGCTCGAAGACAGTCGCGTAATCGAGCGTGCCGAAATGAGCGAGAATCAGGCCGATACCGAGGATGAAGCCGAAGTCGCCGACGCGATTGACCAGGAAGGCTTTCATGTTGGCGAAGATCGCCGTCGGGCGCGTGTACCAGAAGCCGATCAGCAGGTAGGACACCAGGCCGACGGCTTCCCAGCCGAAGAAGAGCTGCATGAAGTTGTTGCTCATCACCAGCATCAGCATCGAGAAGGTAAACAGCGCGATGTAGCTGAAGAAGCGGTTGTAGCCGGGGTCGTCGTGCATGTAACCGACGGTGTAGATGTGCACCATCAGCGACACGAAGCTGACCACCAGCATCATCGTCACGGTCAGTTGGTCGATCAGGAATCCGACTTCGAATTTGTAGTCGCCCGAGGCCAGCCACTGGTAGACCGGGCCGTTGAAGGTATTGCCGGCCATCACGTCGCGGAAGATGCAGATCGAGGCGAGGAAGGCGATGGCGACGCCGGCGATCGCCGCCGTGTGCGCGACCCAGCGCGGCAGGACAAGGCAGAACAGGCCGGCAATGATGGCCCCGGCGAGCGGCGCCAGCGGGACGAGCAGGTAGAGGTTTTGCATGGTCATGGTCATCAACCCTTGAGGCTATCCAGATCATCAACGTGGATGGTCTTCAGGTTACGGAACAGCACGACGAGAATCGCCAACCCGATCGCCGATTCGGCGGCGGCGACGGTCAGGATGAAGAAGACGAAAATCTGTCCGGAGAGATCCTGCAGGTAATGCGAGAAGGCGATGAAGTTCATATTCACCGCCAGCAACATCAGTTCGATCGACATCAGGATGATGATCAGATTCTTCCGGTTGAGGAAGATGCCGACGATGCTGATGGCAAACAGAATCGCGCCGAGTATCAAAAAGTGGGACAGTGTAAGCAAGGTGCCTCCCTCATTCCTTCTGCAAGCGGCAGCGCCGGGCGCTGCTGCGTCAAATTCCTGCGTTTCTCAAGCTTTCCGGACTGCTGATGCTTTTATCATGTTTGCTGCGCGCCGATCCGGCGCGTGCTATTCCGACGGCATTTTCAGCACGCGCACGCGATCTTTGGCCTTCACGAAAACCTGTTGTCCCGGGCTCACCGACTTCGACCTGCGCTTGCCGCGCAGGGTCAGCGCGACGGCGGCGACGATGCCGACGAGCAGGATCACCGAAGCGAGTTCCAGCGGATAAACGTAATCGGTGAAAATCGCGCGGCCGACGGCCTGGACGTTGCTGTACGAGGAGCTGGCCTGCTCGACGTCGCGTTCGGCGGCGCCCATGTAGCTGACGGCGAGAACGAGGCTCATTTCGGCGGCCATCAAGAGCGCGACGATCGCGCCGAGCGGCAGATAGCTCCAGAAGCCTTCGCGCAGGCGGTCGAGGTTGATGTCGAGCATCATCACGACGAACAGGAAGAGCACCATCACTGCACCGACATAGACGAGCACCAGCACGATGGCCAGGAACTCGGCCTGCAGCAGGATCCAGATGCCGCTCGCGCTGAAGAAGGCGAGCACCAGATGCAGGGCGGCGTGCACCGGATTGCGCAGGGTCACGACGCGCAGGCTGGCGTAGACGAG
>CAIXAY010000526.1 GCA_903917505.1 uncultured beta proteobacterium
GGACTCTCAGGAGTCCATTTCAAGCAATCGACTGGCTACCTTTTGCTCCGCCTCGCTGGCTCCCAATTCCGCGCCATTCACAGACAAGGCTTCGAATTTGGCCTTGTTCATCGCAACCAGCAGGGCACTATAGGCATGGTTCGTCATGCTCAGGTATTTCTGCACTTCGTAGAACTTTCCTGAGTAAAGCAGACCAAGTGACTGCTCTTGCGAATCCACGGTCTTCATTTCCAGGGCCGTGTACAGTTCACCGATCGGCATCGGAACCGGATTGGCACCGAGCAGTTTCCATGTCTCATTGTGCGCCGGACTGCCGTTCGTGCGCACTTTCAAGCCCTTCACGTCGGCCGGCGTGTGCACCGGTTGGCGCGAGTTGGTCAATTCCCGCCAGCCGGTATCCCAATACGCCAGGCCTTTGAGTTCGACGTCGCCGAGCTTGTCCATGATTTCTTGCCCGATCTTGCCATCCAGAACGCGGTAGGCATGCGCCGTGTCCTTGAAGATGAAGGGAATATCAAAGACGCCGAGCAGCGGGACGATACCGGTGTAATTGGACGAACCCGAAATCACGATGTCGATGGTGCCTGAACGCGCGCTTGAAATGGCGGCCTGGGCGTTGCCCAGCGAGCTATCCGAGAAGACCTTGATGTCGAGTTCGCCGTTGGTCTTGGCCTTGAGCAACTCGTTCATCTTTTCCCCACCCGCCGTCTGCGGATCGCTGCGCGCCGCTTCCGAAGCAAAGCGCAAAGTCACGGCCTGGGCTGTGCCCATGATTCCAGCCAGCAGGCCGGCCAGCAGCAACGACTTGAAAAAAGAATTCTTCAATTTCATTTCATTTCTCCCCTTTAGATGAGACTACCCTCGTGATCCCGGATTTCTGGTGCCCAATAAATCGCCACCGTATCAGTTGCCACCGTCTACACGTGGCAGGACTTTAGATCGTTGTTCGATGCAAAACAAATGATTTAATTTTGATTAGCGTTATTGTTTTTCGTAATGCTCTGCCTCCGCTCAGTGGTACAGCTCGGTCGCGATCTTTCTGATCTGGTTCAGCAACAGGCTGGCGCCCGGTGTCAGCACGGTATCGCGCCGCGTGATGATGCCGAAATTCGCCATCTTGCACGGGATGTCTATCGGTATGATGGTCAGCGCCCCGGATTGCACATAGTAGTTGGCGATGCTCAGGGGAATCACGTGCAGATAATCCGTATCCCGCATCAGGCTGAGGATCAGCGCCATCGACGTCGCTTCGATCACATCGGAAGGGCATTCCAGGCCGGCGTTGCGAAACATCGCATCGATGCGGTTGCGCAGGATGCCGACCCGCGAAGTCAATATCCAGCTGGCCTGCGACAAGTCCTGCAAGGTGAGATCGTCACGCGCGGCGAGCGGATGTCCCTTGCGCGCAACGACGCATTCTATTTCTTCGGACAGGTCCTCGTAGACGAGGCCCGAATCGTCTTCCAGCTCCGGAATTCGCGCGATCAGGAAATCGAGTTCGTCGCGCCGCAGGCTCGCCAGCAGATCCTTGCTCGTGCCGACTTCGACGCCGACGCTGAGCTTAGGCGCTTCACTTTTGGTCCGAATGATGGCCTGCGGAACCAGCGTCAGCGCCACGGTAATGATGATGCCGATCCTGACCTCGCCCGACAGCCCGGCCTTGAGGGCCGCCACCGAGGTCTGCCCGCGTTCGAGATTGGCCAGCGCCATGCGCACATGATCGATCATCGTCTTGCCGTAGATCGTCGGCCTCAGCCCGCGCGGCAGGCGCTCGAACAGCTGCACACCGAACATGTCCTCCATGTCCTTCAGCATCTTGGATGCGGCCGGCGCGCTCATATTGGTTTCCTGCGCCGCCTGATGAAGATTTCCCAAGTCGTTCAGGGCGACCAGCAGGACCATCTGGCGCGCCTTGAGCGTGGTACGAATCCGACGCGCTGCATCGCTCACATACATGGTGAGGCTCCCCCTGGATTGCAACCGTGGCAATTGCTGCCGACCGCTTATAGTTATTGAAATGTATAACGAATGTCAATTTTAATTCATTTGTTTTGTATTACACGAACATCTAGAGTCTCTGCGACGAAACGCGTTTTGTAGATCAATGACGGGGAAGAAAATGAGCGAGAACAAATATCTGCAATGGTCGTACAGCGATACGCAAGCCGACTGGTGGCATGACTCGGCAATCATCGAAGAACTGGAAGATGCGATGGCCAATGGCGCCGTCGGCTTGACGACGAATCCTCTTCTCATCAAGTTGTCGCTGTTCGCCAAGCCCGATGTTTGGCGCCCGATGCTCAAGAACATACCGGCATCGCTGACGCCGACGGAGAAAGCGGAAGAAATCGCGCGGGTAATCACCTCGCATCTTGCCGGAAAGCTGCTGCCGATTTTCGAGAAGACGAAGGGAGAGAAAGGCTTTGTCTGCGCGCAGGTCAATCCGACCCGGGCCGGAGATGCCGCTTTCATGCTCGACATGGCGAGAAGGCTGGCCAAGTGGGCGCCGAATATTTGCATCAAGCTGCCGGTCACCGCTGCCGGCCTGGAGGTCCTCGAGGAATGCGTCGCCGAAGGCATGAGCGTCTGCGCCACGGCGGGATTCACCGTACCGCAGGCCCTGGCGATTGGCGAACGGCACATGCAGGGCCTGGCGCGCGCCGCCAAGAACGGCGTCAAGCCGGGCAAGTGCTTCGCCGTGGTCATGGTCGGACGGCTGGATGACTACTTAAGGGATGTGGCCCACGACCGCAAAGCCAATGTCATGGAAAGCGACATCATCCAGTCGGGAACCGCGGTCATCAAGCGCGCCTACACCCTCTTCAAGGAACGCGGATACAAGGCGATCCTGATGCCTGCCGGCATGCGCGGCCATTATCATCTGACGGCCCTAGCCGGCGCCGCGATGTCGATGTCGGTGGCGCCGAAGATTGCCGGCATGGCATTGGAGATACCCCAGCCGTGGACGGAACATATTCAGGAACCGGTCGCGGCCGATGTCATCGACCGATTGAAAACCATACCCGAATTCGTCCGCGCCTATGAACCCGACGGCATGAAACCGGCGGACTTCATCACCTATGGCGTCGTGCAGCGGACCTTGTCGCAGTTTGTCGAGGCCGGCTGGCTGCCGATGGAAGGCTACCAGCTCTAAGAAAGTCGTCACACCCGCGAAAACCGGTGTCCAGTGCCTAGGCCGTACTGGATTCCGGCTTTCGCCGGAATGACGATGCGGAGCTCTATCTTTGGAATTCTGGATAAATAAATGTCAGCTCTATTTGCCTTGACCGGCCGTACGGCGCTGGTGACCGGTGCCGGCCGGGGCCTGGGTTTTGCCTACGCGGAAGGCCTCGCGGCGGCCGGCGCGGCGGTGGTGATCAATGACCTGCATGAAGAAAGCCTGCGCGACGCGCTAGGCAAATTATTGGCAAACAACTACAAGGCACGCGGCCTGGCTTTCGATGTGACCAGCGAAACAGCGGTTGCCGAGGCCTTTGCCAGGCTGGACCGGGATGGCGTTGAAATCGATATCCTGATCAACAACGCCGGCATCCAGTTCCGCAAGCCGCTGGTCGAGCTCGAGCTGAAAGACTGGCAGCGCGTCATCGATACCAACCTGAACAGCGCCTTCATCGTCGGCAAGCAGGCCGCCCAACGAATGATCGCGCGCGGGCGCGGCGGCAAGATCATCAACATCGGCTCGGTCAACAGCCAGGGCGCCCGCCCTTCGATCGCCCCGTACTGCAGCGCCAAGGGGGGACTGGTGATGCTCTCCCGCTCGATGGCGGCGGAATGGGCGCAGCACGACATTCAGGTCAACACGATCGGGCCGGGTTACATCCTGACCGAGATGACCCAGCCGCTTGCGGACAATCCCGAATTCGATGCCTGGGTGAAGAGCAGCAATCCGGCCAAGCGTTGGGGCAAGCCCGAAGATCTGATCGGGACAGCGGTTTATCTCGCATCGTCAGCGTCCAACTACGTCAATGGGCAAATTATTTTTGTCGACGGCGGTTGGCTTTCGGTATTGTGAAGCGTTTCCTGCAAGATCGGCTGGAGCACAGCGGCGCAGGATAATGACGAATATGTAGTACCAAGGGGGAAGCAAAATGGCTACGCCTGTAATCATGCCGCGACAGGGGCAATCGGTTGAGAGTTGCGTCATCGGGCAATGGCTCAAGAAGGTCGGCGACAAGGTGGCGGTCGGCGACGAGTTGTTCACCTACGAAACCGACAAGGCCATTTTTGACGAAGCGGCCAAAGTCGATGGGGAGCTGCTCGCCATCTATTTTGCCGAGGGCGATGACGTCCCCTGCCTGACCAACGTCTGCGTCATCGGCAAGCCGGGCGAAGACATCGGCGCTTTCGATCCGGCCGGCGCGGATAGCGCGAAAGCAAGCGCCCCTGCCGTCGCGGCGCCCACTACCCAATCCGCGTCGCACAGCGCGCCACCGGCAGCGGGCCCGGCGCCGGTCAACACCGCCGACCTGGCCATTTCGCCGCGCGCCAAAGCGCTCGCCGCCAAGCAGAACGTCGACTTGCGGGCGGTCAGCCCGAGCGGTCCCAAAGGCCGGGTCATCGAGCGCGACATCGTGCAATTGATCGACGACGGCCGCTTCGCCACCGGCGCCGCCGGCCAGGATTACCTGCCGGGGATCACGGGCAGCGGGATCGGCGGCCGGGTTTCGGTCGACGATGTCGCGGTCCAGGGCGCCGTGCCGCCGGCCTCGGCCAATACGGCCAGCTTCCGCGAAGAGAAGCACAGCAACATCCGCAAGCTGATTGCCAAGGCCATGGTGCAATCGCTCGCCAGCATGGCGCAGCTCACCTACAACGCCAGCTTCGACGCCACCGACATCCTGCAATTGCGCGCCAAGCTCAAGCAAGCCAAGGCATCGGGCCTGATCGACCTGATCGATGTGCCGGCAAACCTCACCATCAACGACATCATTCTCTACACCGTCTCGCGCGTCGTGAAAAATCACAAGAGGTGCAACGCCCACTACCATGACGACCGGATGGTGATCTTCGACAACGTCAATCTGGGCGTCGCCGTCGACACGCCGCGCGGCCTGATGGTGCCGACCATCTTCAATGCCGACCGCTTGTCGATCGGCGAAATCTCGGCGCAGGCCAAGGAACTGTCGGCGGCCTGCCAGAAAGGCACCATTTCGCCGGATCAGCTCAAAGACGGCACGATCACCGTCACCAATCTCGGCGCGCTCGGCATCGAGTCCTTCACGCCGGTGATCAACCTGCCGCAGACCGCCATCCTGGGCGTCAATTGCCTGAGGACGGCGGTGCGCGAGGTCAATGGCGTCGCCGTTCCCTACCCGGCCATGAGCCTGTCGCTGACCTGCGATCACCGCGCCA
>CAIXAY010000527.1 GCA_903917505.1 uncultured beta proteobacterium
GGTGCTTGGGCGCCGGGCGTGATTTCTCGCTCCAACGCTGCTTGATGGCTTCGTCGACGCGGGCGTTGAGGGTCTTGGCATCGACGGGAGGCCGATCGGGTTTTGGGGGATCGAATATCTTGAAAGGCAGAAGCTCGTCGCCGTGGAGGATCTCGATGCGACCGTGGGCGTAGCTGACCACGGTCACTTCTTTACCGCGCAGGGCGTAGCGAGGCACGCCGCCGGTCTGCACCACATAGCGCTGCTTGTTGAACGACAGGACTAGATCCTTGGATAGTTTGCGCGCATGGTGGAGCGCGCAAATGCGGGAGAGCATGGTGGCGCCGGCTTCATAGGGTTGATGCGCGTCGTCGTCATCGAGTGGTGCGACCGCAAAGTGCGCGTTGTGTCCGCGCAGGTAAGTGGGCAGGAAGGCATTGGCCGCGGCCAGGGTGTCAATGCTGGCCAAGCGCAAGGCTTTCACCAAGCGGTCCTGCAAGGTCTGGAACAGGCGTTCGACGCGTCCCTTGGCCTGCGGGCTCAGCGCGCAAATGCCCTCGATGCCCAAGGTGCCGAGGGCACGCTGAAATTGGGTTGGCGTATCGTCTTCCGGGTCGTGCTTGCAGAAGATGCCGTGCCGGTCGCTATAGAGAGCGGTCGGGCAGCCATAGACGCTGACATAGGCGTGCAGGGCATCCAGATAGGCCTGGCTGCTCTCGACGGGGACAAACCCAGCCGCCATCACCTGACTGGTCGCATCGTCGATGAAAGCGATCAGCGTGCAGCGCGGTCCGCGTCCTTCCAGCCAGTCATGCGGACTGCCGTCGATCTGAATCAATTCGCCCCGGCGAGGCCGGCGCAGCCGGGGCGGGTGCAACGACGCGCGTCGCCCTTTGCTCACCGCCCACAACCCCGCCTCGATCATCCAGCGGCGCACGGTCTCTTTCGAAACCACGTACTCGTCCTGGGCCAGATACTCTGCCGCCAGCGTCGGTCCAAATCCCCGGTAACGCTTGCGCAGCTCAATGACGATCGCGTTCTTCATCGCCGCGTTGATTCGGCGGTTCGATGGTCGTCCCCGTTTCTTGCTCACCAAGGCGCTTGCGCCTTCCGCTTCGTAGGCCCGCTGCAGACGCCTCATGTGCCGATCCGAGACGCCAAGCAACTCAGCCGCACCGCGCTGAGAAATCACGCCATCCAGCACCCGCCTCACCACCTCCAGCCGACCCACTTCCTTCTTGCTCATCTCGATCCGTTCCACGGCCACCTCCGGTTTCCATCAACCGGACATTTCTAACTTGCCAGAACCGGACATTACTAATTTGCTTCTACATGGGTTTCGTGCCCCGCTTGCCCGAAGCCGGCGTACCGGCTAGGCTAACGGCTGCCTGGTCTTAATCCGCTGTGGATGCCGACCCGCAGCCCCCTTCCCGAGGAGAAAGTCATGTCTTTTGCCATTCGTATTCATCAAACCGGCGGCCCCGAGGTTATGCGCTGGGAAGAAGTCGCCGTCGGCGATCCGGCGCCCGGCGAGGCGCGCGTCCGCCACGAAGCGGTCGGCCTCAATTTCCTCGACACCTACCATCGCAGCGGACTCTACCCGCTGCCCTTGCCGGCCGGGCTCGGCAGCGAAGGCGCAGGTGTCGTCGAAGCCGTCGGTGCGGGCGTCAGCGAATTCAAGCCCGGCGACCGCGTCACCTACGCCGGCGGCCCGGTCGGCGCCTACAGCCAGGTGCGTTGCCTGCCGGCCGCCCGGCTACTCAAGCTGCCCGACGGCATCGCTTGCCGGACCGGCGCGGCGATGACGCTGAAGGGCATCACGGCCGCCTACCTGTTGCGCCGTATCTACCGCGTGCAGGCTGGCGAAACGGTGCTGATCCACGCCGTCTCCGGCGGCGTCGGGCTGATCGCCTGCCAGTGGGCCAAGGCGCTCGGCGCGACGGTGGTCGGTACGGTGTCGACCGAGGCCAAGGGCGAACTTGCCAGGCAGCACGGCTGCGATCACGTCATCTTCTATGGCCGCGAAGACGTCGCCAAGCGCGTGCGCGAGCTGACCAACGGCGAGGGCGTCTCGGTGGTGTACGACGGCGTCGGCAAGGACACCTTCATGGGTTCGCTTGACAGCCTGCGGGTGCGCGGCACGCTCGCCACTTTCGGCAATGCCTCGGGCGCCGTCGCCGCATTCGACCCGTTGCTGCTGGCGCAAAAGGGATCGCTGTTCCTGACCCGGCCGACCTTTGCCCACTACACCGCCAAGCGCGATGAATACGTCGAACTCGGCGCTGAACTGTTCGCGCTGGTGAGTTCTGGCAAGATCGTGATCGAGGTCAACCAGACTTACGCGCTGGCCGATGCGGCCAACGCGCATCGCGATCTCGAGACGCGCAAAACGACGGGATCGACGGTACTCCTGCCCTGATGGACCAAGGGCGCGGCCGCGCCTTCGACTTACTCGACGGATACCTTATCGTTGACCCGGTCGAAGGCGGCGATATCGGCGACGCTTTGATTGTATGCATTGGTGGCGCGGTCGATGTGCGTCTTCAGCGTCTTGAGCGCGAGCTTCACATTGCCTTCCAGCACGGCCGCGCTGATGATCGCATGCTCATCGAATGACAAGTCGGTATGGCTTGGCTTGAACGAGAGCAAATGCGTTCTGAGCGCCGCGCACTTGGCCGACACGAGCCCATAGGCATCGGCAAGATAGCTGTTGTCACAGTGGGCAAGAATGGCGGCGTGAAATTCCATATCGAGCGACAGGTAAGCGTGGACGTCACCTTTCTTCTTTGCGCGCGCCATGCCCTCGTAGATTTCCGCAAGTTTTGCTGCAAGCTTCTCGCGGTTCTTGCTCACGGCGAGCTTCAACGCCGCTTCCTCAAGGATCAGGCGGGATTCGTTGAGCTTTTCGATTTCGTTGGTGCCCATCGTAAAGACAAAGGTGCCGCTCTGCGGCACGACACGAACGACGCCCTCGATCTGCAGCTGGACGATGGCCCGGCGGACCGGCCCTTTGCCGGTTCCAAGGTCCGCTGCGATACGCGATTCGGAAAGCGGCTCGCCGAGCCCATAAATTCCAGATACGATCGACTGGCGAAGCCGGTCAACGACGAGTTCCGTGAGGGATTTCGGCTTTTCAATCTTCGCCACCGACTTTCTCGGCTTCAATGCCTGCAATGCTCTCGGGTTTGTATCCAAGTATCGCTCCCTTAGATTGCCGTTTGATGAAAAGGCCGCACAGTGGTCTGACCCATCAACTTCCAATTCCCGACGCGCAAGCGTGGACTGCGACAAACTCCATAATCGCCTGCGGCCGTGAAGGCTGCAGCCGAATTGATTCATTTCCGGAGCCGGTGATTGCGCGGGATTTTTTATCGAAACGCATCCAGATTTTCTTTGACAAGGCTAAATTGACATGTTAGATTGTAGCCGCTCACGTAGTAGCAGTGCAACATCTTTTTTCGATGCGCCTGCTCACCGTGCGGGAAGCCAGGGCCGCAGGGGCACAGCGGTACAACAACTCTCAGGTGGGGTAATTCAATGACAGCAGCAGTCGCAGAACCGGAATCCGGCGATCGGATTCCGCGGCAGCATGGCAAATTCGAGTCGTGGTTCCTGTTTTTTAACCGGGCAATCGTGATCGCCATGATGGCGGTGATGGTCACCCTGGTATTCACCAATGTCGTCACGCGATATTGTTTCGGCTTCTCGGTGACCTGGGCCGAGGAATTCTCGCAATACCTGATGGTCTGGATCGCTTTCATCGGCGCCGGCCTGGCCTTGCGCGAGGGGCGCCACGTCGCCGTCGAAATGGTGCAGGATCTGCTGTCGCCGCATTCGAAGCGCCTGCTGCGCACGCTGGTCGCCTGCCTGATGGCGGTGTTCTTTGCCGTCGTCGCCTACTTTGGCATTCTGTTCGCCAACTTCGCGATCAACATGCAGACGCCGATGATGAATATCTCATTGGCCATCCCCTATGCCTGCGTGCCGATCGGCATGCTCTTCCTGCTCGTACACCTGCTGTTCATCTGGCGCGCTTACATCGCCGGTGAGCATGAAGTGTCGGAAAGCCTCGAATCTATTGACGAGAAGGAACTGTAATGGGCCTCGCACTCCTCATTGTTTTTGTCGGCGCCATGGTCATCGGCATGCCGCTGGCCTTTGTCATGGGCGGGGCCGGCCTGGTGGCGCTGGTCGTGCAGGGAAGTTTCTCGCTGCTGTCGGTGCCGCAGCGCTACTTCGGCGGCATCAACTCCTTTCCGCTGATGGCCGTGCCCTTTTTCGTGCTCGCCGCCGACCTGATGTCGGCGAGCGCCATCACCACCGCCATCCTGCGTTTCACCAACAGCATGGTCGGGCATCTGCGCGGCGGCCTCGGCCACGTCAACGTGCTGACCAACATGATCTTCGCCGGCATCAGCGGCTCGGCGCTGGCCGACGCCGCGGGGCCGGGAGCGATCATGATGCGCATGATGCAGCGCGCCGGTTACGATCCGCACTACTCGGCGGCGCTGTCGGGAGCGACCGCGACCATCGGCCCGATCATCCCGCCGTCGATCATCATGGTCATTTACGCGATCACCGACAATCGCGTCACCGTCGGCGGCCTGTTCATGGCCGGCATCGTTCCCGGCCTGCTGCTCGGCCTCGCGTTGGCGATCACCAACCACATCATCTCGGTGAAGAACGGCTACAAGTCGGACAAGCCGAAAGCGAACTGGAGCGAGCGTTTCACCTGTTTCTGGAAATCCATCCCGGCGCTGCTGATGCCGGTGATCATCATCGGCGGCATCATCAGCGGCCTGTTTACGGCCACCGAGGCCTCCTGCGTCGCGGTGGTCTATGCGCTGCTGGTCGGCACCCTGATCACCCGCGTCCTGACCCCGCGCCTGATTGCCAAGGTATTCCTGCAAAGCTCGCTGGTCACCTCCGCCGCGCTCCTGATCGTCGCCATGGCCTCGCTGTTCGCCTGGATCCTGGCCGTCCTGCAACTGCCGCAAAATGTCGCGCTGGCGATCGGCCACATGACGACCAGCCCGATGGTGGCCATGCTGATCGTCGCCGTCTTCGTCTTCATCTGCGGCTTCTTCATCGACACCCTGCCGGCGGTGATCATTCTGGTGCCCGTGCTCGCGCCGCTCACCGACCAGTTCGGGCTCAATCCGCTGCACTTTGCCATGGCGATCGTGCTCAACCTGACGATCGGCCTGATCACGCCGCCCGTCGGCGGGGTGCTGTTCGTGATCACCTCGATCAGCCGGCTGAAATTCGAGGCCATATCAAAAGCGATGATTCCGATGATCGTCGCTGAAGTCGCGGTTCTGTTGGCAGTGATTTTTGTTCCAGAAGTAAGCCTTATCGTTCCAAGATGGTTGGGCTTTTCGCATTAAATCAAACTGAGGAGGAAGAAAATGTTCAAGAAGATCCTGGTATCGCTGCTGTTCGCTGCGATCGCTTTCGCGCCGCTCGCACAAGCCCAGCAGAAAGTCCTGAAGTACGCGCACTTCCAGCCGGCCAATATCGACCAACCCAAGCACGCGGCGGCGCTGGCGTTCAAGGACTACGTCGAAAAGGCCACCAAGGGTTCGATCAAGGTCGAGATCTACCCGGCCGGACAGTTCGGCGGCGATGCCGCGACGATGGAAGGGCTGATGCTCGGCACGCTCGAAATGGCCGTTGCCCACGACGGGGCCGTCGCCAGCGTCTTCAAGCCGATTTCGATTCTCGGCATCCCTTATCTCTACGACAGCCACGAGCATGCCTGGCGCGTCTATGACTCGAAGTTCGGCCAGGATTTCGCCGACCTGATGCTCAAGACGACCGGCATCCGCATGCTGGCGCTTGCCGACAACGGCGTTCGCCATTTCACCAACAGCCTGCGCCCGATCAGGTCGCCGGCCGACATGAAGGGCATGAAGATCCGCATTCAGCCGAGTCCGGTCTACAAAGCTCTGATCGAATCGCTCGGCGCCTCTCCGTCGTCCGTGCCGTGGGGCGAACTGCCGACCGCGCTGCAGTCGAAGGTCGTTGACGGTGAGGAAAACGGCGTCACCAACATCCTCGCCGCCAGCCTCTATCAATACCAGAAATACGCGACCCTCGACGGCCATGTGTGGAGCATTCACGCATACATGATCAACGACAAGTTCTTCAAGAGCCTGACCGCCGATGAACAGAAAGCCGTCCTTGAGGGAACCAGGATCGCCCGCGACATCCACCGCCGCATGACCGCCGACCAGGATCTGGGTGCCAAGAAGATCCTGACCGAGAAGGGCATGGAAGTGACTGAACTCAGCCCGGCTGAAGTCGATGCCTTCCGCAAACTCGCGCAGCCGCCCGTCCGCGCCTTCGTTGAAAAAGACGTCGGCAAGGAATGGGTCGACAAGCTCTTCGCCGCAATCGCCGAACAGAAGAAGTGAGGAATCA
>CAIXAY010000528.1 GCA_903917505.1 uncultured beta proteobacterium
GAAGCCACCAGGCCGCCGACGACAAAGACTTCAATCGCGCCCGAGCGGACCTGGTTGAGGGAATCCACTTCGCCGCCCAGTTGATTGTTCGGGAATACCTTGAGTTCGAGGCGGCCATCGCTGTCTTTGAGGATGTTGGCGGCGGCTTCCACCAGCCGGGTATTCGTCGGGTGCGTGGCGGCGAGCGGATGTGCGACCTTGAACGTAAACTCGGCCGCACGCGCACGCGAGATGAAGGGAACCCCCAGCAGGGGAGCGGTCGCAAGCGCCCCCAGAATGGCGCGGCGCTGTGGTGAATAAGTCATGGTCAATCTCCTCAGGGTTGCGATTGAACTACCGACACTGGCGGCATGGCCGCCGGCTATGAAACTTTTTCCAGTTGCTGCTTGAACATCGGCGACACGCCGCTCAATTGAGAGAGCTCGCTTGCGCTAGCCATCAGCGCGGGGGCCAGAGAAATCATTCGCTGTTCGGTCAGGCGCACCATCGGTCCGGCAATGATCAGGATGGCCAGAACCTCACCCCCGCCGCCATAGACGGGCGCGGCCATCGAACTCATGCCCGGCAGGAACACATCCATGGTCAAGCCATAGCCGCGTTTGCGCGTCGCGCGCACGTTGGCCATGACGCCCTTGATGCTGGTCGGCGCCGCCGGCCCGCAATCGCCGCGATCGGCAAGGCCTTGCAGGGCGAGCAGGCGCAGGGCTTCGTCGTCGGTTTTCGTGGATAACCACACATACCCGGCCGCGCTGCACGCCAATTTCACTGCGCGGCCCATTTCCGGATCGTAACGCAGTCCCTGGGCGGCCCCTTGCGCCTTGGCGACATAGATCAGCTGGTCGGCATCGACCATGGCCAGCCTGACCAGCTCGCGGCTTTTCATGGCCAAGCGTTCGAGCGCCGGCTGGGCGACATCGGCGATGCCGCTGGCGCTCAGGTAGCGCAATGCGAGCGAGACGACCTGCATGGTCAAGGTGAATTCGCCGAGACGATCGTCCTTGCGCACGTAGCCGCACTCGATCAAGTCCTTGAGAAGACGGTGCGTCGCACTCAGGGGAATATCGATTTCGGCGGCCAGCTCCGTAAGGGTGCGGCCCTTCGGATGAGTCGCCAGCTCGTCGAGGATTCTTAAACTGCGCTGACTGATATTGCTCATGTCGAGTTCCGTTATCGACCGGCTGATGGGTAGGTCCTCGAAAAGTATATGGAAGCGGCTTCCAGATTGCAAGTCTTTTCCAAAACATCGGCCCGGCGAGTCGAAGGACGGAATTATATATGCCTTTGGCATACTTTCAAGGGGGCACGCGGCGGCCCGCAGGATTCGCGAGGGCTGCCTCGAGCGGCGCGGACAGGCGCCGCCGGCGGCGGTTACGGTCAGACCGAAACGGGAATTGCCGGCTCCAGCGCCGCTTCTCTATCGCTCAAGGCATGGCGCATCTGGTAAATCCCTGTCGTCACACCGTGCGCGCCGTGGCTGGCGAGTCGCGGCTCGGACAGTTCCTCGGCGGCGAGCGCTTCGACGCTGCCGCGGTCGTAACCGGTGACGAACACGACCCAGTCGACGCCGGCATCCTTGCCGCGAATGACTTGCTCTTTTGTAAAATCCGGTTTCGCCGCCGCTTCGAGCAGATGGGCGCTGACCACGCCCTCGCTGGCCGGCAGCGATGGCAACAATTGCTGACTGAGCCATTGGCGCAGCCCGGCTTCCTTGTCCGGCTCGGGACTGAAGCGCAGCAGCAGCCCGACCTGCCCGAGTCCCAGGCCGACGCTGCAGCTGACGCGGCAGAAACCCCGATTCATGCCGCGGTAGTGCTGCATCATCCGCGCGTTCCACGGGCTCGGGTTGTTCAGCCTTGCGAGATAAGCGGGGGACGCCAGCGCGGCGACATCCGCGACCTCGTAGAGCACGAAGTAGCCGGGCTTTCCGGAGAGCGCAAGCCAGCGCGAGCCGCGCAGGAATCCTGGGATCAACATCCTTTCCTGGAAGTGCTCCTGCGAATGCCATTTGTCGTGTTCGACGATCCCCGCGGGGGCGATGTCGAAGGACAGGACCAGTGCGGCCTTACCCAGCAGGGCCATCGTCGTTTCTCCTCTAGTGGTGCTCGGTGTGCATCAGGCCTTGTGCCTGCTGCGGTGGATATCCGGCAAAAAGAAGGTGAGCAACCCGATCAGCGGCAGGAAGGAGCAGAGCTTGTATACCGCGGCAATGCCCCAGAGGTCGGCGAGTTGTCCGAGAACCGCCGCGCCGATTCCGGCGAGCCCGAAAGCAAGGCCGAAGAACAGGCCGGAGACCGTGCCGATGCGGCCCGGGAAAAGTTCCTGGGCATAGACCAGAATCGCCGGGAAGGCGGACGAGAGCACGAAACCGATGATCACCGTCAGCAGTACCGACGCGCCCAGACCGACGTAAGGCAAGGCGAGCGTAAACGGCGCGACGCCGAGGATCGAAATCCAGATCACCCGCTTGCGCCCGATGCGGTCGCCGAGCGGCCCGCCGACCAGGCTTCCCGCCGCGACGGCGAAGAGGAAGTAGAACAAGTGGTATTGGGCCGCGGCCGTGCTGATGTCGTACTGCTGCATCAGATAAAAAATCAGGTAGCTGTTGATACTGGCCAGATAAAAGTATTTCGAGAATATCAGCGCCAGCAGCACGGCTGCCGTAAGCCGCAACTTGCCCTTCGGCAAGGCCTCTGCGCCAGGAGCGGCGCGCTTTGCCGGGCGCCGTTGCTGGTGGCGATACCAGAAGCCCACACCGGTAAGCACGACCATCGCCAGCAGCGCGCCCAGCGAGAACAGGGCGATGCTGGCCTGGCCGCGCGGCAGGACGATCCAGGCGGCGAGCAGCGGACCGGTGGCCGAACCCGCATTGCCGCCGACCTGGAAAATCGATTGGGCGAGGCCATGCCGGCCGCCGGAGGCCAGGCGCGCGACGCGCGAAGATTCCGGATGAAACACCGCCGAGCCGGTCCCAACCAGGGCGGCGGCCAGCAAGACCAACGGGAAGCTGGCGGCGACCGACAGGACCAACAGGCCGATCAGCGTGAAGCCCATTCCCACAGCCAGCGAAAAAGGCTTCGGGTGGCGATCGGTGTAGTAACCGACGAGGGGTTGCAACAAGGACCCCGTGCACTGGAAGGTCAGGGTGATCAGGCCGATCTGCGCGAAATTCAGGTGAAAATCCGTCTTGAACAGCGGATAGATGGCGAGCATCAAGGACTGGATGGTGTCGTTCAGGAAATGCGAAAAGCTGATGACGCCGAGAACCTTGAATGCGGTCGACTGGACCTTGTCGGTGCCTTCCTTGACAGATGCCTGCATGTTTTTTGTTCTTCGCCGTAGTAAATCAGCCCGTCACTATACGGCGATCGTCGCGATCCGTCTCGCCGACGGCATCGCCCCCGCCCCGGCCTCGGCGTACCGCCGATCGCTGAAACAGGGCCGCAGGAGACCGTGCGCAGGGACCGCGGCGAGCGAACGTTCAGGAAGGCCCGCTCGCAGCCCCGGCAAACGCGGTTTTGACGCTCACTTCGACGCGCGTAGCCGCGTCAGCTCGGCATTCACCTGAGTCACCACCGACTTCCCCACTTCGCGCGTGAATTTTTCGATCACCGGTGCCACTTTTTCGCGCAGGCGGGTGACTTCCGTCGCCGCGAGCTCATTCACCTGCATCGACTTCTTGAGTTCGTTGATCGACTGCGCTTCCTTGGCTTGCGACAGCTTGCGCTCTTCGACTTTGGCTTCGTTCGCCGCTTCACGGATAATCGACCGCTCGGCCGGCGACATCGAATCCCAGGTCTTCTTGCTCATCAGGAAAGGCATGCCGGTGTAGATATGACGCGTCATCGTCATGTATTTCTGCACTTCGGCGAACTTCGCCGACTCGATCACGCCGACCGGGTTGTCCTGGCCGTCGATGGTTTTCGTCTCAAGCGCCAGATAGACCTCGCCGAAAGTCATCGGCACGGGGCTGGCGCCCAGGGCAGTGAACATATCAACGTAGATCGGCGCGGCGATCACGCGAACCTTGAGTCCTTGCAGATCTTCGGCTTTGGCGATCGGGCGCTTGCTATTGGTCATGTTGCGAAAGCCCAGGTCCCAGATGCCCAGGCCGATGATTCCGTGTTCCGCGAGACCGCCGAGCAGCTTGGTACCGACCGGGCCGTCGGCAACCGCATACGCTTCCTGCGCGGTGTTGAACAGAAACGGGAAATCGAAAACCATGAACTGCTTGTCGACCCCGGCGATCAGACCGGTCGCCATGGAGGTGAAGTCCACGGTCCCTTCGCGCACCCCCGTGAGGTTTTGCGGGTCGCTTCCCATTACGGCGCCCGGATACAGCGTGACCTTGATTTTCCCCGCACTCTTTTGCGCCACCAGGTCGGCAAATTTCTGGGCGCCGGCGCCGAGCGGATGGTCCTTGGCCAGGCTGAATGCGAATTTCAGATTGCGCTCCTTGATCTCTTGCGCCTGCGCGGCAAAGCTCAGCGCGATAAACATCAGCGAAGAAAGAAAACAGATGCCGCCTCTGCGAAGTATGCTCATGTTCATTGAAGGCTCCTGTGGTGGGCCGGGCCGGCCGTGAAAATGCCCATGTCTTACTATATGCCCTTCGCATAGTTAACGCAACTGCCTCGCCGGCGGCGATCGAAAGGGTCAGCGGCGCCGGCTTCGGCACGCCTTGCAAGCCTTGATCTTCTCCTCGGCGGCAATTGGCGCGTGCTAAAATTCACGCCTGTTTGCAGCGCCGCGAAGGGAGAGAACCCCGATGGGCGAGGGAAAAAAGATCCAGGAGCATCTGGCCGATGTGCGCGACCTGCTGGCCAGTCACAAGCTGGTCGAAGACCTCGTCGAACGGCCGGAAACGCCGCGCCACGAAGCGGGCGAAGAACTCGAACACAAGCAGCATCTGGAAGGCTTGCGCAGCCTGCTCGAACGCATGCCGCTCGCGGAAATCGCCCGGATCATCGAAGCGCTGGATCCGGAAGACCGGCTGCTGGTGTGGTACGAAGTGCGCGAGGAACGCGGCGAACCGATACTCGAAATCCTCTCCGACGAAGTTCGCCAGGACCTGATCGGCGACAGCCATTTTCGCAACGAGAAAACCACGATCAGCGCTTTCGAGCTGCGCAACGGCCGGCTCAGCCAGATTACCGTCAACACGCCTTACGATCTGAAATGCCTGAAGCCGATCTGGGTCGACCTCGTGGCGCCGACGCCCGAGATTCGTTCCTGGGTCGGGCGCTGC
>CAIXAY010000529.1 GCA_903917505.1 uncultured beta proteobacterium
AAGGGCGCCTCGAAAAATAGCGTTGGTGACCGCCGTATGAGAGTCTGACGACTGATGGCGTGATTCGACCTGGGGGCGAGGATGTCGCAGTTCGGTTTTTTCGATACGCAGGAGCGACTGGCGGTTTTGTCCAAGAAAGGCGATCCGCTGGAAGCCATAGACGCCATTGTTCGCTGGGAGAGTTTTCGCGCCGACATTGAGTCGGCGGTGCTGACGCCAGCCGAGGCGAGGAAGAGTCCTGCTGGGCGCAAGCCGATCGACGCGATCGTGCTGTTTCGCATGCTGGTGCTGCAGGCGCTATACAATCTCTCCGACGAGGAGGCCGAGTACCAAGTCAACGACCGCATGTCGTTCGGTCGCTTCGTCGGCAAGGGGATTGAGGGCCGCATCCCCGATGCGACGACGTTGTGGCTTTTCCGCGAGAAGCTTGCGCAAGCGGGGCTGGTCGAGAAGTTGTTTCAGCGCTTTGACCAGCACCTGGAGGCCAAGGGGTATATCGCGCGGGGCGGACAGATGGTCGACGCGACGATCGTGCAGGTTCCCAAACAGCGCAATACGCGTGAGGAGAACGATGCGGTGAAAGCGGGCCATACACCAAAGGAATGGGTCAAGAAGCCCGCAAAAAACCAGCAAAAAGACAAGGACGCGCGCTGGACCAAGAAACACGGGAAGAGCTTCTACGGGTACAAGAACCACGTGAACGCGGACGCCCGGCACAAGCTGATCCGGCGCTACGATGTGACCGACGCCTCGGTCCATGACAGCCAGAAACTGGACGGGCTCTTGACCACATCCAACACGTCGACCGACGTCTTCGCCGACAGTGCTTATCGCTCGGCGGAAACCGAAGCAAAGCTCAAAGCGCGCGGCTTCAGGAGCCGCATTCATGTCCGCGCGACCCGCAATTGCCCGCTGACTGAAGCGCAGGACGCAGCGAACCGTCGGAAGAGCAAGATCCGCGCTCGCATCGAGCACGTGTTTGGGGCTCAGCAGACTGCGCGGGGTGGCCGGATGGTGCGCACCATCGGCATCGTCAGAGCGCGAGCGAAGATCGGATTGCAGAACCTCGTCTACAACATCCGCCGCCTAGTGATGCTGGAGCGGATGGCCGCCGCATGAGGGTGAAATCAGCCCGCACAGCCCAGAACGGGGCCCAGCGCGCAGACAGCGCAGCCGCGCCGGCGTCAGATTATCTGTCAATTGGCCGCGAGTCCGCGCCGACTGACAATCACGCAGCAAAAAACGTCAATGTTCGAGGTGCCCGTAATTCTTGAGCGGATCGAACGCCGACATGGACTTCTTGTACAGCGCCTGGCTGATGCCGAGCGCGTTCTCGGCGACCAGCAGCGTGTAGCCGTCGGGCTCGGCCGAGGCGACGTAGTTCCAGGCGATGTAGCCGTTGGCGCCCGGCCGGTTCTCGACGATCACCGACTGGCCGAGCGCCTCCTGCAGATCGTTGGTAACCTGGCGGATCATGGTGTCGGTAGCGCCGCCCGGCACGAAGGCGACGACCAGACGGATCGGCCGATCCGGATAGGCGTCCGGGCTCTCCGCCCGCGCGGCGGCCGCCGCTATCAGCACGGCGCAGATGACCATGAGCGAACGCATGATCCGGTGCATGGTGTTTTCCTCCCGTGAAAGGCGCTGTTTATTGCTTCGCGCCCATTTGCCGTGACGACAGCGTCTCTCGTCAAGTGTTGGCGAGAATCCAGTCGCCGATGTAGTCGACGCCGAGCTGGCGATGATCGACCTGGCAGTGCTCGGTTCCGCCTTCCTCGGCAGTGAAGATCTTCAGCGTCTTGTTTTTCGAACCGATTTTTTCGTACAGGACTTTCGCCGATTCGAGCGGCACGATCCGGTCGGTCTCGCCGTGCAGGATCAGGAACGGGCATGCGATGCGCTGGGCGACGCCTTCGAGCGTGAATTGCCTCGCCCATTCGAGCGCGGTCGCATTGTCCGGCGCGCCGAGTACCCAGCGGAACTGGAACACCGAGGAGAAGCTCGACTTGGGATCGGCTGCGAGCTTGGCCTTGATGTCGGCCTGCCAGGCATGCATGTCCCAATGCATCGCCCCGAAGGCGACGCCGCCGGCATAGCGCTTGTCGAAGCCGACGATGCGCGGGGCGTGATACCCGCCGAAGCTGTATCCCATAACGACCACCTTGCCGGGGTCGACTTCCGGGCGCGACGCGACATAGTCGTAGGCCGCCATGCCGGCGACCTCGTAGTCGGGCCGGCTGTAGATCTCGCGCAGCCGCAAGGCTTCCGACTGGCCGGGTCCGTCGATCGCCAGCGTGTTGATGCCGCGTTTGGCGAAATCGAGCCCGGCGAAGATGACGCTCATCTCCTTGGCGTTGTCCATGCCGTCGAACAGCACCACCGTGCGCTTCCTGCCCGCGCCCGGCGCCTCGAGGAAATAGGCCGGCAGGCTCGTGCCCGCATAGGGAACTTCGACGCGCTCGATCTCGGGATGAAGACGCTCCAGCGCCGCGTGCCAGCAGCGCAGCGCCGGACGGTACATCGCCAGCTTTTCCTCGCCCGGCGGGATGAAACGCTCGGCGCTGTAATAGTAGTTGGCGGCGCGCATGTAATGATGACCGGCCGTGATGGTGCGTCCTTCCGCTGCGGCGGCGTCGGCGACCCTGGCGACGCGGTCGGCCATCGCCTGCCATTCCTCCTTCCAGGCGAGATCGGGATCGCGCTCGTGCTCGCGCGCCCTGAGCCGCCGGCCGACCCGATCGACCTCCTCCATCGCGATCGCGCCGTAAGGAGCCATCCCCTTGACAATCTGCATGGCATTGCTCCAGCGCAGATTGCCGGGGAAATGCTCCGCCCAGGAGCCAAAATGTGCGCCGCCGCGAGTGCCGCTTTCGTGCACGCCGTTCATTCAATTCCCTCCCGCGCTTTTCTTGGCCGACGTCGTCTGGTCAGCCGGCGATGGACCCAGCGCGCATGCGCGAACAGCTTCCTGTCGTCGTGCCGGCGCGCCAACAGCTGCATGCCGACCGGCATGCCGTTCGGCCCGGTCAGCACCGGCAGCGACAGCGCCGGCAGGTGCAGCACGGTCCACATCATATAGAGCCGCGCGCCGGCGAAGGCATTCCAGCCGAGCGGGGCCTCGCCGAAGGCCGACGGCGTCAGCATGACGTCGAAGTCGGCCGCGATCGCGTCCATTTGGGTGCGCGAGCGCTCGGCCAACTGCACCATGTCGAGGTAGCGTTCGAAGCTGCAGGCGAGGCCGTCGGCGATGCGCCCGTTGCGCAACGTCTCGCTGATGTCGGACCAGCGATTCTCGATTTCCCAGGTGAAGGTGCGGGCGAACTCGAAAGAGGAAATCCAGCGATGCGCCTCGGTGAGCTCGTCGAATTCGTCCGGCAGATCGACGTCGACGACCTCGGCGCCGGCGTCGGCGAGCCGCTCGACCGCACCTTCGGTGAGCGCGCGGGTGGTCGGCTCGATCTCCTCCCAGATATGCGAGCGGCAGAAGCCGATGCGGGGCGGGAGCTCGATCTCGGCGACCGGCTCGGGCGTGATGCCGATCAGCACGTCACGATAGAGCGCGATGTCCTCGACCGAGCGGGCCAGAATCCCGAGCGTGTCGAGCGAGCCGGACGCCTCCATCACGCCGTGCAGCCGGTGCTCGCCGAAGCTCGGCCGATATCCGAACACGCCGCAGAACGAGGCGGGCCGGATGGTCGATCCCGTGGTCT
>CAIXAY010000530.1 GCA_903917505.1 uncultured beta proteobacterium
AGCGCGCGCTCGCGCTGGCCCATGCCATCCATCCGTAGTAGTCAGAAACCCAAAGTCCGAAAATAATGCAAACGCAGGCCCCAAAACGCTGGCACGCCTGTCGGTCGGAGGAACTTCAGTCTAGATGAAGCCGATTGAAATCCAGGGCACTGCCGCGACAATAACCAGTCCGATCAGCAGAGCGATCATGTATCCGACAATCGGTTTCATGCCTTCGTCAGGATGGATGCGGCTGATGGCGCAAGCTGCGTAATAGCCGACGCCGAAAGGCGGGGCAAACAAGCCCAGCCCCATCGACAGCACGACTACCATCGCATAATGGACCTCATGCACGCCCATCTGACGGGCGATCGGAAACAGCAACGGCCCGAACAGCACGATCGCCGGAATCCCTTCCAGCACACTGCCCAGAATGATGAAGGAAACGATCGTAGTGACCAGGAACATCGTGGCGCCACCGGGCAGTTGCGCCATTATCTGCGCCAACTGATTTGAGAACCCCGACTGGGTCAGCGCCCAGGCCATGCTGGTTGCGGCGCCGATAATCAGCAGGATTGAACCGGACAGTGAGGCCGTGTCGATCAACATGGGCATGATTCGGGACCAGTCGAACTTGCGGTAAATCACTAATCCACATAGCAGGGCATAGACGATCCCGATGGTAGACACTTCCGTCGCTGTCGCAACACCTTCGATTACGGCGGCCCGAACAACGAACGGCAGTGCGATGGCGGGCAAGGAAATCAGGAATTTACTCAGGATTTCCTTGCTACCGGCGCGCCGCACTTTCGACAGGTCTTCCTTGCGGTAGCGCCACCCCACCAGTGAACACAGCGTGATTCCCAGCACCACCCCGGGCAGGATCCCACCCGTGAACAGTGCTGATATTGAAACTCCCGTCACTGAACCCAGGGTAATCAATACCAGACTCGGCGGGATCGTTTCCGTCTGCGCCCCCGTCGCGGCAAGCAGGGCAACGAGGTCACCCTCTTTGGCTCCGCGCGCCTTCATTTCGGGGAACAGAACCGGCGCCACGGCCGCCATGTCGGCGGCTTTGGAACCCGAGATGCCGGATACGAGATACATCGCGCCGACCAGGACATAGGATAGCCCGCCGCGCACATGACCGAGGACGCTCGTCAGGAAACCGATCATGGCGGTCGCCATCCCTGTCATCTCTATCAGCACACCAAGAAAAACGAACAGCGGCACCGATAGCAGGATCAGGTGGGACATGCCTTCGTCCATTCGACCGACAACGACCATCAGCGGTACATCAGTGGTCATCGTCAGGTAGCCCAAAGTTGCCATTCCGAACGAGAAAGCGATTGGCACCCCGGACAGGACGCAGATGGCAACTAGACCAACGAAGAAGAGCAACAGGTTGTAATTGCCAAGATCGTTGTAAAGTGGGTGGAGAGCCATAAACGCCCCAGCCAGCACGGCCATGCTGCCGATAGCGGCAAACAGGTATCGCCAATCCAGCGCACGAGACAAGCGCACCAGGGTGACCACCAACATCAGCACCATGCCGACAGGAAGGGCTGCAGCACGCCACGAATTCTGCATGCCCAGTGCCGGCGTCGTGATGAACTGCTCGTCTACGGCGAAATCAATCGTCGGCTCAATCATCATCGTCAGGAACAGGATGGGTGCCGCAACGGCAACCGTCTCCAAAAAGACTTGGACCTTCGGTGACGCTTTGCTGACCAATGCAGTCATCCGCATGTGTTGATTGCGACGCAGCGCGATCACCGAGCCAAGCATGGCCAGCCACAGGAACAGCACGGATGCCAGTTCGTCCGACCATACGACCGGCGTACGAAACAGGTAGCGGCAGGTCACCCCGTACAGCAATACCAGGATTTCCGCCACTACCAGCATCGCTGCGGGGATCTCAAGCAGCGGCCCCAGAATTGAATCCAGGGTCTCCACCCAACGCCAACGACACGGATTATCCGCGACAACCGATTCATGTGCGCTCATGGTCTTAAGCCAGTTTTCCTACGTATTTTTCAAGCAAGGCCCACGCTTCGTCGCCATACTTGGCTTTCCATTCACCGTAAAAACTGGTCTTGCTCAACGCGGCGCGGAAAGCTGCCCGATCGATATCGACGAAAGTGATGCCCTTGCCCTTCAGATCCTGAATCAGCGAGGCGCTGAGTTTGGCAATATCGGCGCGTTCGTCCAGGGCAGAGCGATCAAATTCGCGTTCCACGATGGCGCGGAGATCTGCCGGGAGACGTTCCCAAGCACGACGGTTACCGAGAATCCAATACCCATCCCATACATGCGAGGTCAGGCTGATGAATTTCTGAACCTCGTAGAGCTTGGCTGTCGCGATAATCGGCAGCGGATTTTCCTGGCCTTCCACCACCTTGGTTTGTAATGCGGAATACAACTCGTTGAAGTTGATTGGTGCTGCGCCGGCATCCAGCGCCTTGAACAGCGACGTCAACATGGGAGCCTGCGGCACACGAATCTTGAATCCCTTCAAGTCTTCAGGCTTGCGGATTTCGCGCGTGGAAGAACTGATATGGCGGAAGCCGTTGTCCCAGCACTTGCAGACCGACACAATTCCGGATTTGCCAATCTGCTGCCGAATGTAGGCGCCGAGATCACCGTCCATCGCTTTCCAGACGGTGTCATAGTCCGGGAACGCAAAGCCGGTGTTGACGATGCCGGCAGCCGGCGTCAGCGTGGCTAGAATCGATGCGGACTGGTTGAAGAATTCGACACCGCCATTGCGTACCTGCGACAACAAGTCAGTATCGGAGCCCAGCATATTTTGGGCGAACAATTTGATATCCACCCGACCGTTGGTGGCTTCACGGATACGGTTCAAGGCTTCCTGGGCGCGAATGTTGACCGGGTGAGTCGGATCCTGACCGGTGGCTAGCTTGTAGTTGAACTCAGCTGCGTTCGCAGGACGGCTGAGAATGCCAAAAAGCGGCAGCGCTGCAGATGCGATTGCGGTAGTTTTCAGAAAACTGCGCCGGCTGATCGTATTTTCATCTTTTTTATTGGTAGTCATGATTAACTCCTCCTAACACAAATTGATCAAGTCAAAATTTCGGATCGTCTGGAGAGACACCTGCCAACTCCATGCGTCCCACATATCCCCTTTCCTTCCGAAGCAGGAGAGGAAAGGTGAACTGCTACTGCAGGTCAGTGAATCAGCATTCCGCCATTCACGTCGATGGTATTGCCCGTCAGGTAACTCGAGAGATCGCTGGCCAGGAACAGGTAGGCCCCCGCGACTTCCTCCGGCTTGCCCAGCCGATTGAGCGGAATCGTCGTAGCGATTTCGGCTTGCTTTTCTTCCGTGATCTTGCCGGCGATGATGTTGGTCCCGATCAGGCCTGGGGCCACGCAGTTGACGCGAATGCCGTCAATGCCGAGTTCGCGCGCCATGGCCTTGGCCAAACCAAGAACGCCGGCCTTTGCTGCAGAATAATGCGGGCCGCCAAGAATGCCGCCACCGCGTTGCGCGGAAACCGAAGACATACAGGCAATCGAACCGCCCCCCTGTTTCTTCATATGCGGAATCACGGCCTGAGACAGATAGAGCACGCCAGTCAGGTTCACGTCGACGATTCGAGTCCAGTCTGCCGGAGTGATGTCGCAGACCTTGGCCGGTTGAGTGATGCCGGCATTGTTGATCAGCACGTTGATAGCGCCGAATTCCGCGATCACACGCTTGACCGCGTCTTCGCAACTTTGCTTGTCGGCTACGTTGCAAGCATAGCCTCGGTGCTGCAGACCCAGTTCCGCAGCCGCTTCAGCTGCGGCTTTTTCGTCGAGATCCAGAATTACCACCTTGGCGCCGTGCTGGGCAAACAGCGCTGCTGTCGCCCGGCCAATTCCGTGCAATGAAGCTGCGCCGGAAAGAACGGCAACCTTGCCGTCGAGAAGAAGGGCTTGAGTCATATATTATTCCTCCTGAATGAGGCACTCGAAAGTGCCGAATAGCGTTGTTGGACTTGCTGGGATTATTCGAGCCAGGCTTTGATGCGCGTTGCCAGAACTGCGCTCGAAATGCCGTAGCGATCATGGAGTGTCGGTAGCGCGCCGGCGGCAAGAAACTCGTCAGGCAGAGCAGCTTGATGGAAATGGGGTGCGAGGCGGTTGTTGATCAGCAGCGTTGCCACAGCTTCGCCAAGCCCACCAATCACCGTGTGATTTTCCGCGACGACAACCATGCGGCCAGAACGCCCCGCTTCGCGCAAAATAGTTGCGGTATCAAGCGGCTTGATCGTCGGGACATGCAGCACGGCGACATCAATCTTGTCGGCCGCCAGCGCTTTGGCTGTTTCCAGCGCCCGCATGGTCATCAACCCGGTCGAGATGAACAGCACGTCCTTGCCCTCGCGCAGCAGCTTGGCTTTGCCGAGTTCAAACTTGTAGTCGTATTCATCCAGCACCAGCGGCACATTGCCGCGCAGCAGGCGCATGTACACCGGGCCTTTGTGATCGGCAATTGCCGGCACGGCCTGTTCGATATCCAGCGCGTCGCACGGATCGATAATGGTCAGTCCCGGAATGCCGCGGAACATGGCAATATCTTCGGTCGCCTGGTGGCTTGGACCATAACCCGTAGTCAGCCCGGGCAAGGCGCAGATGATCTTCACATTGAGGTGTTCTTCGCAAATCACCTGATGGATAAAGTCAAAGGCTCGACGTGAACCGAAGGTGGCGTAGGTCGTGGCAAATGGCGTGAAGCCTTCCTTGGCCATGCCACCGGCTGCGCCCATCAACAGTTGCTCCGCCATCCCCATTTGGAAGAAACGCTCCGGATGTGCCTGCGCGAAGATATGCAAGTCCGTGTATTTGGACAGGTCGGCGGTGATGCCAACGATGTCTTGTCGGGTCTTGGCCAGTGCGGCGAGCGCGTGTCCGAACGGTGCCGCCTTGGTGCGTTGTCCGTCGCCAGCAATCGAAGCGATCATCGCCGATGTGGTCAGACGCGGTTTCTTGGTCGTGGTGCTCATTTCGTGGCTCCTTTCGTTTGCGAGGCATCCAGAATCGCGAGTGCCTGCTGCCACTCAGCAGCGTCAACACGGATGAAATGGTTCTTCTCTCGAATCTCGAGGAAAGGCACACGCGAGCCCATCAAGGTGTCGAGAATGATTACTCGCGGTTTGGCGTCAGGGAAATTACGGGCAATATCGAAAGCCGTCACGAGGGCATCAATATCGTTGCCATTTACGCGCTGCACGTGCCAGCCGAATGCTTTCCACTTTTCGGCGATCGGCTCAAAGCCAAGGATCTTGTTGGAATTGCCATCCGCCTGTTGGTTGTTGATATCAACCAGGCAAATCAAATTGGAGAGCCCGTGATGGGCCGCCGACATCGCGGCTTCCCAGGTCGAACCTTCATCCAGTTCCCCATCGGACATCGAGTTGTAAACGAAGGCCGGGTTCTTCTTCAGGCGCAAGCCGAGCGCCATGCCTACGGCGATCGCCAACCCCTGGCCCAGCGACCCGCCGGACATTTCCATGCCGGGCGTATAGGTTGCCATGCCGGACATGGGCAGGCGGCTGTCATCGGAACCGTAGGTTTCCAGTTCGTCCTCGGGGATGATGCCGGCTTCAATCAGCGCCGCGTAGTGAGCAATTGCGTAGTGGCCATGCGAAAGCAGAAAGCGGTCACGGCCTTCCCACTCAGGATCCTCTGCCTTGTACGCCATCGCATGGGTATAAGCGACTGCCAGCATGTCGGCCAGACCCAGTGCCTGGCCGATGTAGCCTTGCCCCTGAACCTCACCCATCCGCAAGGCATAGCGTCGAATACGATAGGCCGCCTGTGACACTGCTGCGAGCAACGCAGTTCGTTCCATTTCCATACAGATCTCCATCGTTCAAAGTAAATAAAGCCTGATTCACGACAGCAGGTGCTACATGCCGCGACGAACGAAGTCTAGGAAGATGAGTAATCAATGAAAAGCGAGAAATACTCGCCCATTAATGAATTTAATTCAGCGTTATTTCGGACGTGCTACAAAGTCATAACGAATCTTTGTGACTCGGCCTCATCCACGTTCCCGAAATTGTTCAGTACCGGGCCCGCGTATGGACAGGCAAGTCAAAATGGGAATCTGACGATTAAACGCTTGGCTGACAAACTATCGTTTTGTCATATTGGACGCGCCTTAGCGAACACGCCCGATGCGTAATGATGGCGCCAAAAGGAATTGCTTGCGGGATCACTCAGCGTGCAGTGCTCGACCAGGCCGGGGCACCGGTTCGAAGAGTGCAAACGCAATGAAGTGCCGCTATCGGATCGACAACGAATGTGAGAACACAATCAGCTCTGACTTATAACAGCGTCAACCAAAAAATTCCCTGATCAACGATGTCAGCAAGTTCTGACGCCGAAACCATCGATAAGGTGAGTTTCTACGATTGCGGAAGCCATGATTTTATCCAGGACAGCACAAGCTGTATCTTCCCTTGATCGATCTTGGCTTTGGGGACGCACAAGTGGTGCATGCACTTGGGAATGACCTTGCTCCCGAAAGGCATTACAAGTTGATTGGTTTGCAAATACTCATAGGCTAACAACGTGCTATCGATGCATATGCCCGCGCTATTCATGGCCGCGCTAAGGCTCATATATGAACGGTCAAGATGTATTCCGCGGTCCATATTTTCACCCTCAGGAAGGTACTGAATAGCCCAATCTTTCCAGGACACAGCGGTGGTATCACAATGGATTAAGGACATCGACGAAATCCGTTCCAGACTAATCTTATTTTTCTTAGCAAGCGCAGGGCTACAGAAGGGGGCGTAGGTTTCAGAGGGCATCATTTCTTCCGACCGAATCATCGGCGACGTCGGTGGCTGACCATAGATAATCGCAATATCCAGTTCGTTATTGCTGAAATCCGCTGGTTCATGAATAGCCCACAGGCGCAACTCTATATGCGGATATTGACGTATAAGGTCAGGCAGTCGTGGCAAGATCCAGATGCTTGCAAAACTCGGTGAAATCTGCAGCGTCACTAATTGCCGTTGCGCGGTTTGATCCATTATTGCTTGCATCTCAATATCTACTTCAGAAAACGAGCGCTTAATTGCTGCATACAGCTTCATACCTGCATTGGTAGGTATGGCCCCACGTTTTCCCCGATCGAAAAGTTGAACACCGAGCACGAATTCGAGCGACTGCACGGCATGACTAATCGCCGACGCGGTAACCGATAATTCTTTAGCCGCGATTGCAAAATTCCTGTGCAAATATGCTGACTCAAAAGCCTGAAGGCTCTTTATCGACGCTTTTCGCAGTGCAGGGTAGCGCTGGGTTAGTTTCATGGATGCACGAATATTCTGTCGCCGTTCATTGGCAAACGGCTTATTTAGATCACTTTCGCTCTTAAGTCAAACAATGGCAAGCGGTCAACCTAACAGAGCCGAAGGTAACCTGCGAACGCCGACAACACTCTATCGCACCCAAGACAGTATCTGTGGCGGTCACCGACGTTGCTAACGTAGTAACTATGCAGTGAAGTAGAGCACCGGCTCGTTTTAATGCACCCCGCGACCGGCGAGCCACATTCGACAGGATTATCTATGCTTCGGGACAAAATGATCATGACGTCGCAGAAGATGGGGCTCAATCCTGAATTTTGTCCCCGGTTATTTATCTTTCAAACGGGAAGATTTTCGCAACCCGCTTGCGCTCGATGCAGGGCGTGTCACAAACCGATACTAAAGTGAATCGATGACGCAACACAGACAACCCGCGCAAATCGTTAGAGTTCATCTCGTCAGATAGATCCGCTTTCCATCTCGTAAAAGGAAATGACAATGAACTTCTTAAACGACTTTGCCCCGTTCGCCTTCTTGTTCGCACTTATCCTTGTGCCGCGAATAGTGGATACGTATCTCCAACATCAAGGTCCGAAACCCGCGCAATGATTGAAGTTGGGCGGCCGCATCTTTCAACAGTTCCGAACGCGCTTTTTCTAGGATCAAGGGACTATCTGCTTGGCTAGATTGATGGACTGACCGAGCAATAGCTCAAGCAGGAAGTGGCAATCATGGTTATATGCGATTCCATTGGCCGCTTTACGCCGACCGTTGAACCACGGCAACGACGAATGACGGTTCAGTGTCGAAAGTGACGCCTCGATCTAAGCTGGAAGCGGCCATTCGCAATCCGACAGTTCCGCGCTAACGCCAACCGTGGCGAAATCGCGCCGCGACCATCTCCGCGAGTCAGTTCGCTAGTTGATTCCCAAGAACCAACTCCCCGACGGACTTTACCTGTCGGCGTCAATGCTTATCCGTTTTCTTCACGCTCACTCCACCGTCACCGACTTGGCCAGGTTGCGCGGTTTGTCGACGTCGGTGCCGCGCACTAGCGCGACGTGGTAGGCGAGAAGTTGCAGCGGAACGACGTGCAGGAGCGGCGAGAGCTGGCCGTAGTGTTCGGGCAGGTTGATGACGTGGATGCCGTCGGCGGCGGCCATCTGGCTGTCGGCGTCGGCAAACACATAGAGTTCGCCGCCGCGCGCGCGAACTTCCTGCAGGTTGGATTTCAACTTCTCGAGCAGGGCGTCGTTGGGCGCCACGACGATCACCGGCATGTCCTTGTCGACGAGGGCCAGCGGGCCGTGCTTGAGTTCGCCGGCCGGATAGGCCTCGGCGTGGATATAGGTGATTTCCTTGAGTTTGAGCGCGCCCTCGAGGGCGATCGGGTAATGCCTGCCGCGGCCGAGGAAGAGGGCGTTCTGCTTCATGGCAAAGCGCTCGGACCAGGCGCGGATCTGCGGCTCGAGCGCCAGCACCTTGGTCAGCGCGGTCGGCAGATGGCGCAGGGCCTGCAACTCGGCGGCTTCGGTCGCTTCCGGAAGAAGGCCGCGCAGCTTGGCGAAAACAAGGGTCAGCAGGTAGAGCGCGGCGAGCTGCGTGGTGAAGGCCTTGGTCGAAGCGACGCCGATTTCCGGGCCGGCGCGGGTGATGAAGCGCAGCGCGTTCTCGCGCACCAGCGACGATTCGGGGACATTGCAGATGCACAGCGTGTGCGTCATGCCGAGCGATCGCGCGTGGCGCAGCGCCGCCAGCGTATCGGCGGTCTCGCCCGATTGCGAAAGCGTGATGACCAGCGTGCGCGGATCGGGAACCGATTCGCGGTAGCGGTATTCGCTCGCCACTTCGACGTTGCACGGAACGCCGGCGATCGCCTCGAACCAGTAGCGCGCGACGAGGCCGGCGTGGTAGCTGGTGCCGCAGGCGATGATCAGGATCTGGCTGACGTCCTTGAGTACGGTTTCGGTGTTCGCGCCGAAGAGTCCCGGCTGGATGCTGCGCACCGCGCCGAGCATTTCGAGCGTGTTGGAAATCGCGACGGGTTGCTCGAAGATTTCCTTCTGCATGTAATGGCGATATTGCCCGAGTTCGACGGCATCAGCCGAGAGCTGCGAGAGAATTTCGGGGTGCGTGACCGGCGTTCCGTCGAAGCGGGTGATGCGATAAGCGTCGCGCGTCAGTTCGGCGCAATCGCCGTTGTCGAGATAGACGATGCGGCGCGTCACCTGCAACAGCGCCGAGGCATCGGACGCCGCGTAGTTGCCGGTCTCCGACAGGCCGAGCAGCAGCGGCGAGCCTTCGCGCGCGACGATGATGCGCTCGGGTTCGCTCTCGCGCAGCACGGCGAGGGCGAAAGCGCCTTGCAGCTGGGCGATCGCCGCGCGCGTCGCGGCGAAGAAGTCCGGGCATTTCCTTAGTTCGGAGGCGATCAGGTGGGCGACCACTTCGGTGTCGGTCTCCGAAGTGAATTCATAGCCTTCGGCCAGGAGGCGCGAACGCAGGATCTCGTGGTTCTCGATGATGCCGTTATGCACGACGGCGAGGCCGCCCGAGATGTGCGGGTGGGCATTGCGTTCGCTGGGCACGCCGTGCGTCGCCCAGCGCGTGTGCGCGATGCCGGTCGCACCGTTAGCACCGCTGGCGTCGACCTGCGCGGCGAGTTCGGCAACCCGACCGACGGCGCGCAGGCGCTGCAAGCCGGAAGGATTGATCAGCGCCAGCCCGGCCGAGTCGTAGCCGCGGTACTCGAGCTTGCGCAGGCCTTCAAGAAGAACGGGAACGATATTGCGGTCGGCGACCGCGGCGACGATGCCACACATGATTCAACTCACTTTTTTGTTTTGACCGGCCGCTTCCAGCCGATGATGGCGACCTGTTTGGCGCGCGAAACCGTCAGGGTGTCGGGCGGCGCGTCGCGGGTCAGCGTCGTGCCGGCGCCCAGCGTCGCGCCGCGGCCGACGGTGACCGGCGCGACGAGCTGCGTGTCCGAACCGATGAAGGCGTCGTCCTCGATGATCGTCTGGAATTTGTTGGCGCCGTCGTAGTTGCAGGTGATCGTTCCGGCGCCGACATTGACCCGGCTGCCGATGGTGGCGTCGCCGAGGTAGGCGAGATGATTGGCCTTCGAGTGTGCGGCGATGGTCGATTTCTTGATCTCGACGAAATTGCCGACATGCACATCCTCGGCGAGCACCGTGCCCGGCCGCAGGCGGGCGAAGGGGCCGATCCGGCCGTCGGGTCCGACGACGGCATCGTCGATATGGGTGAAGGCGGCGATGCGCGTTCCGGCGCCGATGCGCGCATCCTTGAGCACGCAGTTCGGGCCGATTTCGACGGCCTCGGCGAGTTCGACGCGGCCCTCGAAGACGCAGTTCACGTCGATGAATACGTCGCGCCCGCAGACGAGTTCGCCGCGCACGTCGATGCGCGCCGGGTCGGCGAGGCGCACGCCCTGTTCCATCAATTGCTCAGCGCTGCGGCGCTGGCTTATGCGCTCCAACTCGGCGAGTTGCACCTTGCTGTTGACGCCGGCGACTTCCCAGGCGTCGCGCGGGTTTTCGGTGCGGATAGTCAGGCCCTCGGCGACCGCCATGCCGACGATGTCGGTCAGGTAGTACTCGCGCTGCGCATTGCTGTTCGAGAGGCGCGGCAGCCACTCGGCCAGCCGCGCGGTCGGCATGGCCATGATGCCGCTGTTGATCTCGACTATGCGGCGCTCCTCGGCCGTGGCGTCTTTCTGCTCGACGATGCGCACCACCTGTCCGGCCTCGTTGCGAACGATGCGGCCGTAGCCGCTCGCATCGTCGGGTTCATTGAATTCGACGGTGAGGATGGCCAGCGCGTTCTGTGCCGCGCGCACCAGGCGCCTGAGCGTCTCGGGCCGGGTCAGCGGCACGTCGCCATAGAGGATCAGCGTCGTTCCGCTGCCTTGCAAATGCGGCAGCGCCTGCTGCACCGCATGCCCCGTTCCGAGTTGCGGTTCCTGCAACGCCCAGGCCAGATCGGGCGCGGCCAGCGCAGCACGCACGGCGTCGCCGCCGTGCCCGTAGACGACGCAGAGCGCTCGCGGCGAAAGGGCGCGGGCGCTGTCGATGACGTGCGCGAGCAGCGGCTTGCCGGCCAGCGGGTGCAGGACCTTGGGCAGGTTGGAATGCATGCGCTTGCCCTGGCCGGCGGCGAGGATGACGATATTCATGGCGGGCATTCGGTAAAGCGGACTACGGCTAGCGGTCTTCCTGTCCGGAGAGGATGTCGCCGAGCATCTGCTTGCCCTTGGGCGAGACATACCAGTGCAGGACGTTCTTGTCGTTGATGCGCGTTTCGATGATGCCGAGGTTCTTGAGCACGGTCAGGCGCGTGCTGACGAGTTCGCGCGCGAGTCCAGTCTTGTCGGTGAGCCCGACGAGATTGCCATACACGTAGCTCTGCTCGGCCAGCGCGCGCAGGATCTCGATGTCGTTGTAGGACAGCGACTCGCGGATCGTCTCCGGGCGCGGCGCAGCGGGCGGCTCGGCCTCGACCGGCGGCAAGGGTTCTTCGCGCGGCGCCGGCGGCGGCGCCTCCTGGCGTTGCTGCTTGATCTGGACCATTTCGCGCTTCATCTGATCCATCTGGCCGCGCAGCTTGTTGGCCGCGTTCTCGAAAACCCGGCGTGACGCGACGACATAAATCAGGCAAAAACCGGCGAAGACGAAGAAATCGATCGGGCGCGTGCGTGCGGCTTCGAGCAGGTTGCTCGAGATCATGTTCAGGAAAAGCGGGACGGTCAGTGCGGAAATCACGCCGAGAATCGGGTACTTGCCCCACTCGGCGCGGCCACTTTCCGCCCGGCGTTCGCTGAGGAAATAGTTGGCGACGCCACCGAGCAGGCCGGCGGCGATCATGATCAGCAAAATGATCAGCATATAGCCATCCAGAGTGCTGGACAGCGTGGTGACCTGCAAAGACTTCTGCAATTCCGGATTCATCGTCCGCTCCCCTCGTCAAGCCAGACGCTACTATGCCATAGCCTTGCCGGAAGCCAAAAGCGAATTAGCGCCACGCGCAGGTCTCCCCTATTTGCCTTTCGCTGCCGCGTGATCCCTGCGAACATAGTATTGGCTGCGCAAGGAGGCCGTCGGCGACACTTTCCAAACCATGCCTTCGGCGCGCAGGGTCTCGAGGTAGCGCGCTGCCGTGCCGCGCGTCACGCCCAATATCCTGGCCACTTCGGAGACCTTCAGTTGGGGAAACTCGGCAAACAGCGAGCGCAAGCGCCCCAGTCGGCGCAGCGTGGAATTTGTCGTCTCAAGATAGGAAGCAACTTCATCGCCGCCGTCCAATTGCCGCGCGTCCTTGGTCGCCGTCGCTGCCGCTTCCGGCGCGTGTGCCAAGGACTGCGCTGCGCCAGGCGCCCCGTTTTCATCTGCCGCGTCGGGCGGGATTGGCCGGGCCGGGAAAGCCGCGTGGCTACGTGAAGTCTGAGTCCCGGGTTTGAAAGAACCCAGGTCATCGACGTCGTACTGCAATTTGTCGGAGTTGAGGATGCGCATGCGCTCGATGACATTGCGCAGTTCGCGCACGTTGCCGGGCCAGAGGTAATCGCGCAAACGCGCTTTCAGGCGCGGTGAGAGGACAGCGACTTTGCCTTCCGGACGCCGCAGATTGAGGAAGTGCTCGGCGAGGACGATGATGTCGTCGGGGCGGGAACGCAACGGGGGCAGATGAATCTGCAGGCGCTCGAGGCGGTACATGAGGTCGGCGCGGAAGCTGCCTTGCTCGACGCGCTGCAGCAGGTCGGCGTTGGTCGCCGCAATGATCCGGCAGTCGATCTTGTACTTTTCGCTGCCACCGACGGCGCGCGCCTCGCCGGTCTCGAGCACGCGCAGCAGCGCCACTTGCAAGCGCGGCGATATCTCGCCGATCTCGTCGAGAAAGATCGTTCCTGCGCCGGCTTCTCGGAAGAGTCCCGGATGCGCGGCCTGGGCGCCGGTAAACGCACCGCGCTTGTGGCCGAAGAGGTCCGATTCGATCAGGGTATCCGAGAGCGCGCCGCAGTTGATTTCGACGAAGGGCTGCTTGCGCCGCGCGCTGGTTTCATGCAGCGCCTGCGCCACCCTTTCCTTGCCGGTGCCGGTCTCGCCGGTCACGAGACAGGGCACATCGACGTCGGCGAAGCGCACGATCAGATCCTTGACTTCCTGCATCTCGCGGGTAACCGAGATCAGGCGATTGATACCCTGGCGCTCGGTCCTGGGCGCGGCCACGGAGGCGATGGCATTACCCGCCGGGCGAACCCTGTCCGAGGCGCGACTGAGCTCGATGAGGTCGACCGACGACAACTCGGCGGCGAGCCGCAGTTCGAATTCCAGGCGGCCTGCGGCGCAATAGGTGTGCACGGCCTGGTGCAAACCCGCGAAGTGTTCGGCAGCCTTGTCCTTGTTGCCGAGCAGCAGCTGCGCCCGCGCCAAGAACAGGTCGTCGAAATAGTGCACCGTTCCGCGTTCGCTGCGCGCCTGCAGCAGGCCGAGCGCCGCTTCGCCGTGCCGGCAGGCCAGTTCGGCGCGAATCAGGGCATAGGCGTCGGCGCCGACCATCGTCGCCGTATCAAAGGTCTCGCCGGTCGAGTGGAGCACGCTCCCGGGCGTCTGCAAAAGCATGCTCGAAACCGGTTGGCGCTTGATCGGTTACCCGCTGCATCCGGGCATCCAGCGCGTGCGCATTCTCGATGGCCGCATGTATCTCAACATGAGCGTGATCCAGTGGGAATGCTTTGATGGTTTTGGCGTGCAGCCAACGGCCACGAATCAGCTCGCAGGCGGGCACCAGCCCGTGATTCCGGTGCCGGCGGTCTCGCCTGCCATGTGGCGCCAGGTCTTCTGGCGCAAGGTCCGCTATGGCCTTTGCGGCGAGCGACTGCGGCGGCGCGGCCGGCGCCAGATTGCAGCGTTGAATGCGCTGTGGCACGCCTGGCGCGAGCGGCCCCTGCCCACCGATGACGCGGCGCGCATCACGCTGATCAACGACTTAATGCGCGCCGTGCGGTCCTGCGATGGCATGCTGTTCATGCAGGGCTCGGGCGGCGGCGTTTTGTCGACGCTGGTGAATCTGCTGGAGCTACGGCTGCCCGGCGAAGGCCATGCGCTGGCTGCGGCCCTCATGACCGGCGGCCCGCCCAGCGTAAGCGCCCGGCAGGGCTACGAGTTGGCGCGGGTGGCGCGCATCGCCCGCGACGACGCCACGGCCCGCGCCTGGCTGGCCCGACCGGCAGGCGAGCGCGGCGACTGGCGCAGCTTGCCACCGGAAAATCGCTTTCGTCAGGCCTTTGCCACCTTTCTCGACCGCTATGGTCACCGCGGCATCTACGAAACCTACCTGCCCAATCCGCGCTGGCTCGAGTGCCAGGACGACCTGCTGAGCAGCCTGCCCGGCCTGGCTGATGTCGATCTGACGGCCTTGGTTGAGCGCCAACGCGCTACGGCGGCCACGGCCTGGCAGCGGGTGAAGGCCGTCTGGCCCTGGTGGTCACGCGCGTGGCTGCACCTGGTGCTGCGGGTGGCCCGGCGCGACAGCAACGATCGCGAGGCCGCACGCAGCGGATTCATCGGGGGCATGGAACCGTTGCGGCGCCTGTTGCTTGAAATCGGTGCCGATTGGTCCGGTCGCGGGTGGCTGGATGAGCCCGCCGACATCTATTTCTTGATGCTGCACGAAGCGGTGGCCGTGCTCGACGGCAGCCGCCCCGCGACTGCGCTGCGCTCACTGATGGCCCGTCGCAAGGCGGAATTTGAGAGCTGGCAGCAGACCTTGCCGCGCGAGGTCTTGCTGGACGGCGACGCCTCACGTCTGCAGGCGGCCGCGCCGGCGTCGGAAGCGGTCACGCCTGCGCGCGACCGCGCGGGCTCACCTCCGGTGTTGCGCGGCGTTGCCGTTGGCAGTGGCCAAGCCATAGGACGGGTGCGCCGGGTGGCCAGCCCCGCCGAGGGGGCGGCACTGCAAACCGGGGAGGTGCTGCTTGCGCCGTCCACCGATCCGGCCTGGACGCCGCTGTTCCTGCGTGCCACCGCGTTGGTGGTGGAGACCGGAGGCTTCATGTCGCACGGCGCCATCGTCGCCCGTGAGTTCGGCATACCGGCGGTTTTCAATCTGCCCGGCGCGATGTCCTTGCTGCGCGATGGCGAAATGGTGCGGGTGGATGGAACTGCCGGGATCGTGACGCAACTGGACGTTCCGGCGGACCGCCCGACCACTTTTTCGTAACGATCCGCCGATAATCAACGCGGCAGGGTAGTTGATCCCATGAGGAAATTGTCGACTTCGCGCGCGCATTGCCTGCCCTCGCGAATCGCCCAGACGACAAGCGATTGTCCGCGGCGCGTATCGCCGGCGGCGAACACTCTGGGCGCGCTGGTGGCGTAGCAACCGTCGCCGTCGGTGGTCGCCTTGGCGTTGCCGCGCGCGTCCTTGGCTACGCCAAAGGCATCGAGCAGGCCGCCGACCGGATTGACGAAGCCCATGGCCAGAAGAACGAGATCGGCCTGCACGACCTTCTCGCTGCCGGCGATTTCGCTCATCTTGCCGTCTTTCCACTCGAGATCGACGGTCTTCAGCGATTTGAGCAGGCCTTTCTCGCCGATCAACTCCTTGGTGGCGATCGCGAAACAGCGTTGCGTATCGCCTTCGAGATGCGACGACGAGGTGCGCAGCTTGAGCGGCCAGTACGGCCAGGTCAGTTCCTTGATTTCGTGTTGCGGCGGCTGCGGCAGCAATTCGAACTGGGTCACCGAAGCGGCGCCGTGGCGGTAGCTGGTGCCGACGCAGTCGGATCCGGTATCGCCGCCGCCGATGACGACGACATGCTTGCCCTTGGCGCTGATCGGGTTGGGCTTGCCGCCGGCCACCGTCTTGTTTTGCGGGATAAGGAATTGCAGCGCGGGATAAGTGCCTTTCAATTCGCGCCCCGGAATCGGCAGTTCGCGCGGCACTTCCGAACCGGCGGCGAGGATCACCGCGTCGAATTCGCTGCAGATCTGCTCGGCGGCGATGAATTCCTTCGCGTCGCTGGCGATGCCGGCCGGCAAGTCCTTGCTGCCGATCATCACGCCGGTACGAAAAGTGACGCCCTCGGCCTGAAGCTGTTTGACTCGGCGCGCGACCAGCGACTTGTCGAGCTTGAAGTCGGGGATGCCATAGGTGAGCAAGCCGCCCGGCTTGTCGTTCTTCTCGAACACCGTGACATCGTGGCCGACGCGCGCCAGTTGCTGGGCGGCAGCAAGGCCCGCCGGCCCGGAGCCGATGATCGCGACGCGCTTGCCAGTTTTCACGGCAGCCGGTTGCGGAACGATCCAGCCCATCTGCCAGCCCTTGTCGACGATCGCATGCTCGATCGACTTGATGCCCACCGGCTCGGTATTGATGTTCAGCGTACAGGCCTCTTCGCAAGGGGCCGGACAAATCCGCCCGGTGAAATCGGGGAAGTTGTTGGTCGAATGCAGCACGGCCAGCGCCTGCTCCCAGTTGCCGCGATAAACGAGATCATTCCAGTCGGGGATGATGTTGTTGACCGGGCAGCCGGTGTTGCAGAACGGGATGCCGCAATCCATGCAGCGCGAACCCTGCAGCGCCGCCTGCTCGTCGTTGAGCGTGGCGATGAATTCGCGGTAGTGCTTCAAGCGTGCTGTGGTCGGCTCATAGGCTTCCGACAGTCGTTGATGCTCCATGAAACCGGTCGGCTTTCCCATTTATGCTGCCCCTAACATTTGCTGTTTCTCGGCGTGCTTTTCAGCCAGCTTCTCGGCTTTTTGCGCGGCCATTTGGCTGAGCGCGCGCGAATATTCGTGCGGCATGATCTTGACGAAGCGCGCACGGCAGACCGCCCAGTCATCGAGTATCTGCTTGGCCTGCAGGCTGCCGGTGTATTTGGCGTGTTTCTCGATCAGCCCCTTGAGCAGGGCTTCGTCGGCCATGCCCAGGTGGCGCACATCGACCTTGCCGGCACTTTCGAGTTCGCCGCCGGCGTCAGAACCCTGGCGCGCGACGATTTCTTCCTCGACCGGCTGCAAGGCGACCTGCGCCATATTGCAGCGCGACGCGAAGTCGCCGATCTCGTCATAGACGTAAGCGACGCCGCCCGACATGCCGGCGGCGAAGTTGCGTCCGGTCATGCCGAGGACGACGACGGTGCCGCCGGTCATGTATTCGCAACCGTGATCGCCGACCCCTTCGACCACCGCCGTGGCGCCCGAATTGCGCACCGCGAAGCGTTCGCCGGCGACGCCGGCGAAATAGGCCTCGCCCTCGATCGCACCGTAGAGGACGGTATTGCCGACGATGATATTGGCCGTGGTGTCGCCCCGGAAAGCCTCGTTCGGGCGAACGATGATGCGCCCGCCGGAAAGCCCCTTGCCGACGTAATCGTTGCCTTCGCCGATCAGATTTACCGTCACGCCGTGCGCCAGAAACGCGCCAAAACTCTGGCCCGCCGAACCCTTGAGCGTGATGTGGATAGTGTCATCCGGCAATCCGGTGTGGCCATGCTTGCGCGCCACCTGGCCCGACAGCGCGGCGCCGACGGTGCGGTTGGCGTTGCGGATCGGCAGTTCGATGCTGACCTTTTCGCCCTTCTCCAGGGCCAGCTTGGCGAGCTCGATGAGCTTGTTGTCGAGCGCCTTGGCGAGGCCGTGATCCTGCGTCTCGCAATGTCGGACCGCGTCGCCCGGCAGCCGCTCGGGCAGATGGAAGATGCGGCTGTAGTCGAGGCCGTGCGCTTTCCAGTGTGCTATGCCCTTCTTCATGTCGAGCAGATCGGAGCGTCCGATCAACTCGTCAAAGGTGCGGATGCCGATGCCGGCCATCAGTTCGCGCAACTCCTCGGCGACGAAGAAGAAGTAATTGACCACGTGTTCCGGTTGCCCGGTGAACATCTTGCGCAAGGTCGGATCCTGCGTCGCGACGCCGACCGGGCAGGTATTGAGGTGGCACTTGCGCATCATGATGCAGCCTTCGACGACGAGCGGCGCCGTGGCGAAACCGACTTCATCGGCGCCGAGCAGCGCGCCGATCAGCACGTCGCGGCCGGTCTTCATCTGCCCGTCGACCTGCACGCGCACGCGACCGCGCAGGCGGTTGATGACCAGCGTCTGCTGCGTTTCGGCTAGTCCCAGTTCCCATGGCGAGCCGGCATGCTTGATCGACGACTGCGGGCTGGCGCCGGTGCCGCCGTCATGGCCGGCGATCACCAGATGGTCGGCCTTGGCCTTGGTCACCCCGGCGGCGACGGTGCCGACGCCGACTTCGGAGACCAGCTTGACGCTGATCGAGGCCTGCGAATTGGCGTTCTTCAGGTCGTGGATGAGTTGCGCGAGGTCCTCGATCGAGTAGATGTCGTGGTGCGGCGGCGGCGAAATCAGGCCGACGCCCGGCACCGAGTGGCGCAGGTAGCCGATGTACTCGGACACCTTGGGTCCCGGCAGCTGGCCGCCTTCGCCGGGCTTGGCGCCCTGCGCCATCTTGATCTGCAGCTGGTCGGCGTTGACCAGGTATTCGATGGTCACGCCGAACCGGCCGGCCGCCACCTGCTTGATCGCCGAACGCAGGCTGTCGCCTTCCTGGAGTTGATAATCGCGCTCGATGCGGCTCTTGCCGATTATCTCGGAGACCATCTGGCCGACCTTGACCTTCTTGAAGCGCGCCGGGTCCTCGCCGCCTTCGCCGGTGTTCGACTTGCCGCCGATGCGGTTCATGGCGATCGCCAGCGTGCTGTGCGCCTCGGTCGAAATCGATCCGAGCGACATCGCGCCGGTGGTGAAGCGCTTGACGATGTCCTTGGCCGCTTCGACTTCCTCGAGCGGCACCGCCGGGCCGGCGGCCTTGATCTCGAACAGGCCGCGCAGGGTCATGTGCCGCTGCGTCTGGTCGTTGATGATCCTGGCGTATTCCTTGTAGGTCTCGTACTTGCCCGAGCGCGTCGCGTGCTGCAGCTTGGCGATGGCGTCGGGCGTCCACATGTGCTCTTCGCCGCGCACGCGGTAGGCGTATTCGCCGCCGGCGTCGAGCATGCTGGCGAGCAGCGGGTCGTCTGAAAATGCCTGCTTGTGCAGCCGGATCGCTTCTTCCATGACCTGGAAGACGTCGATGCCTTCGACCTGGCTCGAGGTGCCGGTGAAGTACTTGTCGACCATCTTCTTCTGCAGGCCGATGGCTTCGAAAATCTGCGCGCCGGTGTAGGACATGTAGGTCGAAATGCCCATCTTCGACATGACCTTCAAGAGACCCTTGCCGACGCCCTTGACGAAGTGCTTGATGTGCTTCTCGCCATCATCGCCGGCGAGGTCGAGCAGGGTTTCCAGCGCCAGGTAGGGATGCACGGCTTCGGCGCCGTAGCCGGCGAGCACGGCGAAGTGATGCGTTTCACGTGCCGCGCCGGTTTCGACGACCAGGCCGACGCGCGTGCGCAGGCCCTGGGTGACGAGGTGCTGGTGCACCGCCGAGGTGGCGAGCAGCGCCGGGATGGCGACATGGTTGCGATCGACCTTGCGGTCCGAGACGATCAGGATGCTGCAGCCGCGATGCACGGCGTCCTCGGCTTCGGAACACAGCGAGGCCAGGCGCGCTTCGACGCCCTCGTTGCCCCAGGCCAGCGGATAACAGATATCGAGTTCGGCCGAATGGAACTTGTCCTCGGTATAGGCGGCGATGTTGCGCAGCTTGGCCATGTCGGCGAAGGACAGCACCGGCTGCGTGACTTCGAGCCGGTACGGCGGATTGATTTCGTTGATGCCGAGCAGGTTGGGCTTGGGGCCGATGAAGGAGACCAGCGACATGACCAGTTGTTCGCGGATCGGGTCGATCGGCGGATTGGTCACCTGCGCGAACAACTGGCGGAAATAGTTGAACAGCGGCTTGTTGCGGGCGGACAGGACGGCGAGCGGCGAGTCGTTGCCCATCGAACCGGTCGCTTCCTCGCCGGTCTTGGCCATCGGCTCGAGAATGAACTTGAGGTCCTCCTGACTGTAGCCGAATGCCTGCTGGCGATCGAGCAGGGAGGCCGTGCTTTGCGGCCCGGTGGCATTGGTGTGAACTTCGAGGCCGTCAAGCTTGATGTTGATGCGCGCCACCCAGTCCTGGTAGGGCTTTTGCCGTGACAGCGTTTCCTTGAGTTCGAGGTCGTCGATGATGCGCCCCTGATCGAGGTCGATCAGGAACATCTTGCCCGGCTGCA
>CAIXAY010000531.1 GCA_903917505.1 uncultured beta proteobacterium
CTGGCGCTCGAAAAACAAACCGGCAGCGAATTCGCCAAGTTCTGGTGCCCGTTGATGACGATTATCTTCCTCGGCATGCTGCTCAGGCAGATGCGCGATGCGCTCGCCGCGGCGCGGCGACCCGGCGCGTCGGAAGATGCCGGCTTGCGCACCAGCGCCGCGTCATGACGCGGCGCGATCTTGAGCGACGGGAGCCTCGCCGTGGGTGAATTGCAGCCGGCGCCGCGCGACGCATTCGCGCGGCATGAGGCCCTCTGCCTGGGGCTTGCCGCATTCGCGCTGTTCATGCTCGGGATCTGGCACCAGCCCTTCATCAATTTCGAGACCCGATTCGCGGTCTTCGCCCAGGAAATGCTGCGCAACGGGCCCTCGCTTTTTCCCACCACCTATGGCCAGCCCTATCCCGATTATCCGGTCACCTCGACGCTGCTGATCTGGCTCGTTTCGCTGCCTTTCGGCGCAGTCAGCAAATTCACCGCGGTCCTGCCGACCGCGGCGGCGGCGGCCGTGGTCGTCGGCCTGAGCTACAAGCTGTTCGCGCCGTATTCGCGGCCCTGGGCCTGGCTGGCCGTCGGCTTTGAATTCCTGACGCTGACTTTCGTCGCCGAAGCGCGTTCGATATCGGTCGATCAGATGGTGTCGGCGCTCACGCTGGCGGCATTCTATCTGACCCATCGAGCTTATCGCGACGGCAGCGCATTGCCGATCAAGGCCTTGTCGCTCCTGCTTATCGCCGGGTTTCTGGTGCGCGGCCCGATCGGGGTGGTGATACCCGCCGGGGTCGTCCTGTCGCATCTGGCATTGACTTCTGGGCGGCGCGAAGTCGTCGTCTTCGCGGCCTGCAGTGGCAGCGTGCTGCTGGCCTGTACGGCGGCACTGCTCGGATCGGCCATGCTGGCCTATGGCACCGACTTCGTCGTCGACATCATTCGCATGCAGGCGGTCAATCGCTTTTCCGAGGCAGCCCCGAATCCGGCCTATTACTATTTCGTCAGCAGCCTGGGCAATTATGCCTTGAGCTATCCGGTGGCGATTCTTGTCGTATTGAGCCTGTTGGCCTCGACCTTGCCCACCGGCGCGCCGCGATTGGCCGCCGGACAGGCGAAGCTGATTGCCTTGCTGCTGGCATGGATCGCGATCGTGCTGGTCGGCTTGTCGATTCCGGAAACCAAGAAGATTCGCTATATCCTGCCGGTGGTGCCGCCGCTCGCCGGGCTCGCCGGTTTCGTGCTCGTCGATTCCGAGTACCGTTTGATGCAATGGCTGCGCAAGGTCGTCGCGGCCGTTCTGATCGCCATGCCGCTGCTCGCGGCGCTGCTGCTCTATTCCCAGCGCGCGCGGCTGGCGGAGGCCGGGATAAGCATCCTGCCGCTCGTCGCCGGACTGTGCGCAGCATTTCTTCTGGCGCTTGTCGTGTCGACGCGCGCCGGGCTGGCGCAGCAGAAAAGATCGCTCGGCCTCTGCGGCCTGGCGGCGGTGACGGCCTATTCGCTGCAACTGGCTGTCGTTGAGCCCATGGAATTGCATCTTCACGACACCAGCGGTTTTGTTCGCCATGTCGAGTCGCTGATGGCGCAAAAACCCGGCAAGCTGGTCTTTTACAGGGAGAACCCGGATGGCCTGCCGATCAAATATCTGGTCAACGCCAGGACGGATTTCACGCCGCGTTTCATCAACAGCGCCGATGAGATCAGGAATATTGCCGGGCCGGTCTGGCTGCTCACCAAGGATGAAAATGTCGAACGCTTGCGCCGGGAGGGCGTCGACACCGAAGCCTTCGTCGATCATGGAAACTTCGCCCGGTCGCCCTTTTCGGCGATCTACATTGCCGCGCATTAGGCCGGTCCGCCGCGAACCCGGCTGTCCCGGCTGCCGCTTGGAGAATCCATGATTCATTGGCGCACGACCCTTCTCGGCCCAGGCCGCCCGGCCCCGCGTTCGGCGCTGACCGGCCTGTTCTGCCTGGCCGCCGTCTTCTTCCTGCTTTTCTATGGGCTCGGCGACAGGTCGCTTGCCGGCTCCGAAGATCGATGGGCGGAAATCGCGCGGAATATGTTGTTGCGCAGGGACTGGTTCCATCCGGTCATCAACGGCGAAATCTATTTCGACAAGCCGCTGCTGTCGTACTGGCTGATCGTCATCGTGGCCTTCTGTACGCAAACGCTCAACGAATTCGCAGTGCGCCTGCCCGGGGCGATCGCCGGCTTATTGACCCTGGTTTGCAGCTGTCAAATCGCTGCGGCATGGTTCGACCGGCGTATCGCCTGGCTGAGCGTTTGTCTGGTGGTCACCAGCTACGGCTTTCTGTTCTGGACGCACACCGCATCGGCGGAATTGTCGAATTTGGCGTTGATTACCGCGGCTGTCGCCTGGTTCGTTCCGAGGCGGGAGCGCACCGACTTCGCGGCCTACGCCGGCTTCTATCTGCTTTGCGCCGTCGGGTGCCAACTGAAGGGGCTGACCGCTTTCGTCGTGCCGGTACTGGTCATCACCCCGTTCGTATTGCGCGATGGCCGCTGGAAGACGCACCTCAACTTCGCGCACCTCGGCGCGCTCGTGCTGGCTGCCGGCGTCTTCCTGCTGCCTTACCTGGGTGCATCGATGCTGGCCTTGCCCGCAGGCATCGAAGTTCAACACAATCATTTATCCGGGCTCGATCTGCTGATCCGCGAAAACCTGGTGCGCTTCTTCGAGCCCTTCGATCATGTCGATCCCTTCTACAGCTATTTTTACGAAGTTCCCCGCATCGTGTTTCCGTGGTCGATTTTCCTTATTGCCGGCCTGGCCTATTATCTGCCGCGTTACCCGAGACTCGATCAAACCCGGCGCTGGCTGCTCGAAGCGATCGCGCTGGTCTTCCTGTTTTTCTCCCTGTCGGGATCACGGCGCTGGTATTACATTCTGCCGATCATGCCTTTCTGCATGATCCTGATCGCGGCCTACCTGTCCGATCCGGAACAGCAGCGTTGGCGACGCCCGGCCGCGCTGGCCACGGTCTTCCTGCTCGGCGCTGCGGCTGTGCTGCTGATCGCAATTCCCGGCGCGGCGCTCGTCTACTTCGCAGGCGCGCCGTTGCCGATCGAGTTCCGGATTGGCTCGCTGGTCATTCTGCTTGCCGTCGGCGTGATCGTCCTGCTCGGCAAAGGCCGGATGGCGATATTGCAGCGAGCGACCGGCCTCGACAGCGCCCACTCAACCCACTTCCTGCCGATCCTTCTCTTGGCTGCGGCCGTGGAAATGGCCGTGATCTTTGGCTTGGCCCTACCAGGCGCAGATCACTACCGCCAAATCAAGCCCTTCGCGCTTTTTCTTGCCGGGCAACTTGGCCCTGACGAACAATTGGTGTTCTATAAACGAGCCAACACGAGCCTCGTGTTCTATCTGAATCCGCGTGATCCGATTCCCGTGATCAACAGCAAGCCGGAACTGTCAAAATACGGAAGAAATAGATGGGTGATCGTTTCCGATGGCATCGACAGAGAGGGACTGTTCAAGGAATTTCCGGAACTGAAGACCTCGGCGCGATTGCCAAAGCCCGTGTCGATTGCCGAAAATCCGTTTTCCGAGAAGACGAACCTCGTCGCGTACCGGCTCGATTGAGACAAGGCCGTCCGGCCCCTAACGCCAGACCCGAAAGGCTTGGCGCCGTTGCCGATGGCACCTCATCGCAAGGGTTTCGCGGTGCCTGCGTGCTCCTATTTCGCGCCCGGCAATTTCCCGCTCATGTAGTGATAATGCCCCTTGCCATAATTCAGTTCTCCTTCGTCCTTGAACTTGGCGAAATTCAGCCGACTCGATCCTTCGATCAAGACCACGGTGTTTGGCTGATCGGTCAACACTTTGTCCAATTCGTCCGTGCTGTCTATCGTCGGCAGTCGACGTTGCAGGTAAAACGAGGCGGCGCCCTTGATGCGCTCGGCCGGCTGATAAAGTGCTATCGGCCTGCTGGCGAGAGAATAGGAGGCCAGCCGGTCGATCAGCAGCCTCGCTGATTGCTTTTCATCATCGTGCGGCACGACAAAACTGAAATAGGCAATATAGGTAATGAACAGGATGCCAACGGCGTTGGCCATGAAATTGAAGATTCGCAATCGGGAAGCCGAACGCCACATGAAAAACAGCGGCAATATCGCCAACGCCAAGGCGACGCTTGCGGCGACAGGCGCATGGATTTGCATCAGGCGGCCGACGACAAACAGCAAGGCGGCGGAAGAAATTGCGGCTTGAATCAATGCGAGCCGTCTGGCCCATGAGATTGGCCGCGCCTGCACCATGGCCGAAGTCTGCTGCGCAAACATTACGACGTAATGCGCCGTGAACGCGGCCGCGGCCGGATAGAGCATCAGCAGGTAGGACGGCCGTTTGCCGGCCGAGATCGACAGCAGAATGAAGGGCGCTACTAGCCAGCAGAGCAGAAAGACCATCCTGCGATTTGTTTTCAGAAATTTGATTGATTGCCAGATTGCGACATAGAAAAGCAGCGACCATGGCTGCAAAGTTTCGGGTATCGTTTGCAAATAGAAATAGAAAGGCTCAGCGTGAGCGCCGGCGGTATAGCTGCCGTCGAAGCGCCCGACGCTGTTGGTCCACAGGATTTCCTTGATCGCCGCAAAGCCCTGCGCGTCGAACAGCAACGACAGCCAGACCAGAATCGGTATCAAGCCGACGAGCGTGAACAGCGCGGGATTGATCCAGTTTGAAAGCACCAAGCGCTTGTCAAAATGGATCGATTCGACCAACAGGTAGGAGAAAATCACGACGCCGGGCACGGCCAGGCCGATCACGCCTTTTGCCAGGGTGGCGACGGCTATACCCGCCGAGAACGCGAGCCACAGCCATTTCGAGCCATTCTCGCGCGTGAAGTAGAAAGACAGCAAGGCCAGGGAAACGCCGAACGTCAGCAATGTGACCTGGCCGGCCTCTCGCGAGTGCTCCCAAAAAGCGCCCATCGTAAGGAGCAGGGTACCGGCCAGCAAGCTGAGCCAATTGCTCTGCTCCGATTTCCGGAAGAAGAAGGCAAAGAGCAGCACCGTCGCGATTCCCGCCAGCGCGGAAGGGACGCGCGGCGCAAAGGCTTCATAGTCAAAAGTGTCGATCGATGCCGCCTGCAGCCAATAGCTCAGCGGCGGTTTCTCAAGAAACGGCTGGCCATTGAGCGTTGGAAGCAGGAATTGATGGTCTTGAATCATTTCGGCCGCGACGCCGGCTTCTCGAGGCTCGGTCGAGCCTCTGAGATCGAAACGATTGAGTCCGGTAAAGATGAAGGCGCAAGCCAGAAATGCCAGTAGCAGTCCGGGTTTGATCCAATGTGGCAGATGAAAATCCATGCGCTGGCCTTCATGCGGTTAGGTGCGTTTTTTCTGCATTCACTTGCCCCGGCGGGGCAAAGGTAAAGCTGTGCCGGAGGATATTGCTATGCTAATTTACAAATAGCAAATTGGATAACTGCATATGCGTTGGGCATTGACGAGGCGGCTTGGCTTCCGTCGCTCGGCCAGGCCAAGCGTTCAGGCCATCACTGATTAGCCTGAAGTTACCCCCTTTGTAGTCACCCCCAATAACGACAAGTGCTTGTCTGGTCTAACGATTCGGGCCACTTGTCGTTTATTTTTGTTACAATGTGTAGTCACTAATATACTTGACATCTGGCGCTGTATGGTTTA
>CAIXAY010000532.1 GCA_903917505.1 uncultured beta proteobacterium
CAGCAGGCGTTCGACGAAGCCATAGACCGTCGCCGCGGTGCGCGGATCGCTGACCGCCGCCCAGTGCGAGAAGGCCTTGATCGCGCCGCCGATCGGCGGCCAGACGACCGACAGCGCGGCGCCGAGCGCGATCGCCCCGAGCGCCGTGACGATAGGCACGAAGCGCTTGCCAGCGAAGAAGCCGAGGTAGGTCGGCAGGGCAATGCGGAAAAAGCGGTTGAACATGTAGGCCGCGAGCCCGCCGGCGAGAATGCCGCCGAACACGCCGGTCTGGATCGACGGCAGCCCCATGATCGTGTCGGGCTTGACGCCCATGATGCCGGCCATCACGCCCAATGTCACCGTCATGACCAGGAAGCCGACGGTCGCGGCGATGGCCGCGACCCCGTCGTTTTCGGTGAAGCCGAGCGCGACGCCGATGGCGAAGATCAGCGGCAGGTTGCCGAAAATCACGTCGCCCGCGTTCTTCATCAGCGCGAGAATGGCCAGCGCGAAGGCGTTGGTGGTGTGGAAGTCGGTCGCGCCGATGCCCAGCAGCAGGCCGGCGACCGGCAGCACGGCCACCGGCAGCATCAGCGATTTGCCGATTTTCTGCAGTACGGCGAAAGCATTTTTGAACATGGTGTGAATCTCCGAAGGCGGCGAGGATCAATCGGCGAAGGCGGCGAGGCGCGCCCGGACTTCGGTGGTGGTGCCCATCTGCACAACCTCCTGCGCCAGCAGCTGGCACTCGGCGAGCGAGAGGCGCTTGACCAGCGCCTTGATCGCCGGGATCGCCGGCACCGATACCGACAGTTCATGGACGCCGAGGCCGATCAGCACCGGCACGGCCATCGGGTCGGAGGCCATGCCGCCGCACACGCCGACCCACTTGCCGTGCTTGCGCGCGCCTTCGCAAGTGAGCGCGATCATTTTGAGCACGGCCGGATGCAGGCCGTCGGCTTTCTTCGCCAGCTTGGGATTGCCGCGGTCCATGGCCAGCGTGTATTGGGTCAGGTCATTGGTGCCGATAGAGAAGAAGTCCGCTTCGCGCGCGAACTGCTCGGCCATCACCGCGGCCGAAGGCACCTCGATCATCACGCCGACCTTCACGTCGGTATGGCCCTTGGCAAAATGCTCCTCGGCGAGAATGGCGGCGAGGATGGCCTTCGCCTCGCGCAGCTCTTCGAGCGTGGCGATCATCGGGAACATGATGTGCAGCTTGGCCAGCCGCGCCGTGCGCAGGATGGCGCGCAACTGGGTGCGGAACATTTCCGGCTGATCGAGGCTGACGCGCACGCCGCGCAGCCCGAGGAAAGGATTGTCTTCTTTGGGCAATGGCAGGTAGGGCAAAGGCTTGTCGCCGCCGACGTCGAGCGTGCGGATGACCAGCGTGCGCTCGCTGCCGAGCGCCTCGGCGACAGCCGTGTAGGCCGCGGCCTGCTCTTCCTCGTCGGGCGCCGTCGCGCGATCGTCGAAGAGGAATTCGGAACGCAGCAGGCCGACACCTTCGGCGCCGTTGGCCACGCCCTCGAGCGCGTCCCCGGCGTTGCGCACATTGGCCACCACTTCGATATGCTGGCCGTCGGTGGTCACCGCCGGGGCGAAGGCGCCGGCCAGTTCCTCCGTGCGTATGGCGGCCTGGCGCGCGACGCGCTCGTGCGCCGCGGCGATCCCGGCCGCGCTCGGATTGCGCTGCAGCAGCCCCTTGCTGCCGTCGAGCACGACCAGCGTACCGTCGGCCAGCGCCAGCGCCGCCTCGTCGATGCCGCAGATGGCCGGGATGCCGAACGAGCGCGCGAGGATCGCCACGTGGCTGGTCGCCCCGCCGGTCGTGGTGCAGAAGCCGAGCAGCTTGCTGCGATCGAAGGCGGCCGTGTCGGACGGGGTGAGTTCCTCGGCGATCAGAATAGCCCCTTCGGGCACGACGACCTGCGCCTGCTTGACGCCGGCGAGCAGCGCCAGAACACGGCGTCCGACGTCGCGGATGTCGTTGCCGCGTTCGCGCAGCAGCGCATTGTTGTCGCCGGCAAGCGCTTCCAGGCGGCCGGCGTATTCCGTGAACGCGGCGCGCCAGGCGAAGGCCGCGCTCTTCCCCTGGCTAATACCCTGGATCGCCAGGTCGATGAGGTCGGGATCTTCGAGCAGTTCCTCGTGCGCGCCGAGAATCTGCGCCTTGGTCGGGTCGGAGAACTGCCCCTCGAGCGCCTTGATCTGCGCGCGCGCGTCGTGCAGCGCGGCGTCGAGCTTGCTCCGCTCATGCGTCGGCGTGCCGCCGTTTTCGGCGACCTCGATCGCCTGGTGGCGGAACTGCACGACGCGGCCGACCGCCAGGCCGGGCGAGGCCGAAACGCCGACGAGTTCGTCGGCCGAAGCGGCGATGGCGCGCTGCGGCGTCACAGCAGCAGGCGCCTGCGGCGCATCGCCGGGCTTCTCGCCGCAACCTTCGGCGAGCAGGAGCGAGAGCTTGCGCACCGCTTCGTTGGCATCGGGACCGCTGGCCTTGACTCGGATCGCGTCGCCGAGCTTGGTGGCCAGCCCCAGGATGGACACCACCGACTTGGCGTTGGCTTCGCCGGTCTCGCGCAGGAGGCGAATGTCGGACTTGAATTTTTTCGCTTCGGCGGCGAGCAGCGCGGCCGGCCGGGCGTGCAAACCGGAGGCGTTGGGCAGGCTAACCGGATCGCCGGTGATTGCAATTCCCGCACTGGCCGCGGCCGTGGCGACGGCGGCGGTTTCCGCGAGTTCCAGCGTCAACACCACCGACTTGCCGGCGACGACGAGGCCGCTCGCTGGAATGAAGCGCGCAACCTTCTCGACGTTGGCGATCAGAATCTGGGTCAGCAGACTGAGCGCCTTGCGGGCGACGAGGTCGGCGTCGAAGCTGATCAGCACCTGGCCGATGTCGACATGGTCGCCCTCTTTGACTTTCGCCGTAAAGCCCTCGCCCTTGAGCGCCACGGTATCGATGCCGATATGCAGCAGCACTTCGATCCCCTGCGCGGTGGTGATGGTCAGCGCGTGATTGGCGCGGTGCAACTGGGTCACGATTCCGGCGACCGGCGCAAGCAGGTCGGTCGAGGTCGGATCGAGCGAAACGCCGTCGCCGACCATCTTCTGGGCAAAAACCGGATCGGGCACGGATTCCAGCGCGACCAGAATACCGGACAGGGGCGCAAGCAATTCAAGGCGGACGGGGGGCGTACTCATCGATCCACTCCTATTTCGATTCAGCTCAGGTTTGGCGCGGCTGAATATCGCATTGGTGATGGCATAGTAACGAAGCGCATATGCTTTAACAATGCCGGTGCTGTCGTCATCCTTTCCCGCGCGAGCCTAGAGCCCCGCCCCGTTATCGGCGATGACCGTCCGATACCAGAAGAAACTGTCCTTGCGGATTCGTCGCAGTTCTTTGGCATCCTGCTCGTCGCGATCGACATAGACAAACCCGTAGCGCTTCTGGTAGCCATTGAGCCAGCTGAGAAGATCGGTGAACGACCAGGCACAGTAGCCGAGCAGGTCGACGCCATCGTTGATCGCCTCCTTGCAGGCGATGATGTGGGCTTTCAGATAGGCGATCCGGTAATCGTCGCGGATGCGGTCCCCTTCCTCCAGCCGATCGAATTCGCCGAGCCCGTTCTCGGTGATCAGGATCGGCAAGGCATAGCGCGCGGCAAGACGGCGCAGGCCGACGCGCAGCCCGGCCGGATCGATGGTCCAGTCCCAGTTCGTCGTTTCCAGATGCGGATTGACCGCCGTCCTGTACAAGCCCGGCACCCCGCTCGACGGCGTGCTGCCATTCACGCCCGTGGTATTGATGCGCTGCATCGTCTGGCCATCCGGATTATCGGTGTAGGTCAGGCTCTGGTAATAGTTCACGCCAATGAAGTCCGGACGATTATGCCGCAAGAGATCGAGGTCCCCGGGCAGAATATCGGGAGCCTCCCCCACCTCGCGCAGACAGGCGAGCGCAGCCTGCGGATAACGCCCCAGGCAATAGGCGTCCAGCCACCAGTCATTGGTGAACGCTTCGGCATTTTCGCAGGCCAGCAGGTCCTTCGGGTGGCATGACAGCGGGTAGGCCGGCGAATAGGCAAAGCTCGGGCCGATCAGACCGTCGGGAACGCAGCGGCGAAACGCGCCTATCGCCCGGGCATTGGCGAGAAAGGCAATGTGGTTGGCCGCGAAGAATCGCTTGCGATCTCGCACAGCGGGCGGATGGGCGCCGATTTGGTAGGCGTTGCTCAGGTTGTAGTTCTGCTCGTTGAGCGATACCCAGTATTTCACCTTGCCTGCAAAACGCCGGAACAGCGTGACGCAATACGCTTCAAAATCGGCAATGATGCGTCTGTCCTCCCAGCCACTGTACGCATCCTGCAAGGGCTGCGGCAAGTCCCAGTGATAAAGCGTCAGCACCGGCTCGATGTGGTTCGCCAGCAAGGCGTCGACCAGCGCTTCGTAGAAAGCGAGACCCGCTTCGTTCGGCGCGCCCCGGCCTTGCGGGTAAATGCGCGGCCAACTGACCGAGAAGCGATAGGCCTTGAGCCCCATTTCGGCCATCAGGGCCACGTCCTCCCTGAAGCGATGGTAATGGTCGACAGCGACATCGCCATTGCTGCCGCGGAAGGTTGCGCCAGGCTGCTTGCAGAACGTGTCCCATACCGACGGGCCCTTGCCATCGACGTCCCATGCGCCTTCCGCCTGATAGGCCGCAGACGCGGCGCCCCACAAGAAACCGTCAGGAAATTCATTGCGTTTTGGGCGATGCATCGTGCTTGCTTCCTTATCCGTGCGGCGTGAGTCGTCCTATGGTATCCGCAACAGGCGGCCTGATGAAGCGGCGGACGCAGTTTTCGCCAATCCGCGAACCCTGATATCGCGCAGCACCGGCCGGGACAGGCAAGGCATCGCTCCCGGAATCAATGAATACTTTATAGTATCTGTTGACATGCCTCGAGGTGTCCTCTATCGTATTTTCTGAATTCTTGACCGGCTTCGGGGAGGGGTTCGCATTTCCCCGCCGGGCTGCCCAGTATTCTCTGTCCGAGTTTCACCGAACCAGAAAAATCGAATTCAAACGATTGATCAACCAAGGAGGGGTCATGAGAACTAACAAGCTGCTGGCGGCTTTCGCGCTGACCAGCATGGCGTTGGCCACGGGGGCATACGCTCAGACGGTTCTGAAGTTCAGCCATACAGACCAGCAACAGGGCGGGCGGCATGCGGCGGCGCAGATCTTTGCCAAGAAAGTCGCCGACTACACGCAGAACCGCTACAAGGTTAACGTCTTCTGCTGCAGCCAGCTCGGCAACGATCCGAAGAACATCGAACAACTCGTCGCCGGCGGCATCGACTTCACGGTTTCCGGAACCGGTTCCTACGCTCCCTTCATCGACAATCTGAATCTCACCGCCCTGCCCTTCCTGTTCGACAGCTACGAGCAGGGCTGGAAGTTCTACGACGAATCGAAGTGGCTGAAGGCGCAGTTCGACAAGGGCCCGGCCAAGGGGCTGCGCTTCCTGGCAACCTGGGAAGCCGGATTCCGCTGCATGACCACCAAGGATGTGCTTAACAGCCCGGCCGACGCCAAGGGCAAGAAGCTGCGCACCTTCCCGAACGAAATGATGCGCTGGCTGCTCGAGGACATCGGTTTCGGCGTGCAGATCATGCCGCTGCCGGAAGTGTATCTGGCGATTCAGCAGGGCGCGATCGCCGGCCAGGAAAACCCGATCGATACGATCTACTCGAACAAGTTCTACGAAGTCGCGCCGAACATCACGATGACCCGCCACGTCTACAGCCCGATCCCGCTGGCGATTTCGGAAAAGACCTGGCAGAAGCTCTCGCCGGCCGACCAGAAAGCGATCACCCAGGCCGCCGTCGAAGCCGGCGCCTGGAACCGCATCGAGGTCAAGTCGAGCGAAGAGAAACAGATGGCCGAGATGGCCAGCAAGGGCGCCAAGATCAACAGCCCGAACCTGGCGCCCTTCCGCGAAGCGGTCAAGCCGACGCTCGAGAAGGCCAAGCTCAAGTACGGCGCCGATGTCGATGCGATCATGGCCGACGTCAATGCCGTGCGCAAGGCGCTGCCGGTCAAGTAAGCAGTGAATCAGGAGACAGCATCGTCCGCTCCGGGCGATGCTGTCGCGCCGATGGTCGCGACGACATCGGCTGCGTGAGGATCATTCGATGCAAAAGAAAATCGTCATTGCGCTTGCGCCAACGAGTGGCAAGCCCGGCATGCCCAACAACCCGATTCAGCCGGCAGCCATCGCCGCCGATGTGATCGACTGTGCGCGTGCCGGTGCCTCCGTCGTGCATCTGCACGCTCGCGACAGGCAAGGCCGCTTGAGCACCGACCTCAGTGCTTTCAACGAGGCGGTACAGACGATCAAGGACGGCTGCGACATCATTCTCGAGGCCTCGACCGGCGGGCTGTCGGAGCTGACGCCGGAAGAGCGGGCGCTGCCGGCGGGCAATCCGCATGCGGAGATCGCCTCGCTCAACATCGGCTCGGTGAACTTCGGCGATCTCGTCTATCAGAACGGCATGAAGGATGTGCGCTACTGGCTCAAGGTGCTCGCCGCGAAGGGGGCCAAGCCCAGCCTCGAGGTCTTCGATACCGGCAACATCGAATCGGCGCATCAGATGATCAGCGAGGGCCTGGTCAGCCTGCCCTGTAATTTCGGTTTTGTTTTCGGACTCAAATGGGGCATGGCCTATCATCCGGCGATCCTCGCCTACCTGAAGTCCCGTGTTCCCGCCGGCAGCAACTGGGGCGCCGACTTCTTCGACAGTACGGATTTTTCCCAGCACCTGGACGCCGCGCGGGAGGGCGCCACGATCCTGCGGGTCGGCTTCGAAGACTCGAATCAATACAACGGGAAGATCGCCGCGAGCAATGCCGAGCTGGTCATCGCCGTGCGCGAGGAACTCGAAGGCGCCGGCTATTCGATCGCCACGACGAGCGAAGCCAGAGCCATTCTCGGTCTCTGAGAGCCGGGCCGGCAGCGGCCCGAAGCGCTAACGCGCGCACCGCGAAAGAGGCGTAAACCGGAAATTAATGCATACATTACGGTATCTGTTGACACATTTTATGAACTTCTTTATGGTATGCACAATTTCCGGCGCCGGCTGCACGCGCCGGACCGCACGCCCTCGCCAACAACAGTACTCCCGTCAAGGAGCAACAACATGAAACAAAGCGTGATCATTGCCTTCCTCGGCAAGACCCAGGACCGTTTTTGCGAATACCACGCGAGCAAGACGACCCGCGAAAAGCTGCAGATGGTGCAGCAGATCAAGGGCTTCGACGGCGTCGAAATGGTTTATCCGCACGAGACGACCAACCCCGCGGAAATCAAGGCGATGATGCAGGAGTTCGGCCTCAACTGGGCGGCGATCAACGCCAACGTCAAGAAGGATCCGAAGTTCATTTCCGGCAGCCTGTCGCGCCCGAACAAGGCGATCCGCGACGAGGCCGTGGCCATCATCAAGCAGGCCAAGGATTTCGCCAAGGCCGTCGGCGCGCCGCACGTCACGTGCTGCCCGCTCTCCGACGGTTACGACATGCTGTTCCAGGTCGACTACAAGACGGCCTGGCGCTACATGATCGAAACGGTCGGCGAAGCCGCCGATTACCTGCCCGAGATTCCGCTCTTCCTCGAGCCCAAATATTCGGAAGTGCGCGTCCATTGCCAGCTCGACAGCACGGCCAAGACGCTGCTGCTCCTCAAGGAAGTCGGCAACAAGAATACCGGCGTGACGCTCGACTTCGGGCACTCGATCATGAGCCAGGAAAACCCGGCGCAAATGCTGGTCACCACGCTCGAATCGGGTTTCGACGTCTATGTGCACACCAACGACAACGACACCAAGGCCGACTGGGACCTGGTCGGCGGCAGCCGGCATTTCCTGGGCTACGTCGAACTCTTGTTCTGGGCCAAGGAGTATGGCTACAACAAGTACTTCACCACCGACGCCTCGCCGCGCATTTTCGATACCATCGCTTTCTTCGAGCGCCATGCCGAACTCAGCCTGGGCATCTGGAACCTGGTCAACAAGCTCGACGCCAAGAAGTACCGCAAGCTGATGGCCGAAGAAAACTATGACGAGTTGATGCGTCTGGTCACCAAGGAAATCTATCGAGTGTAGGCCCGCGTTGTTCAGGCCGGGCCGAGCCGTTCTATGCCACTGTCCTTAGCCGCATTGCAGTCCGCTGTGGATATCTGCCCTTTGACAAACTGAGGAGGAATCATGAAGACCACCAAGCTGCTGACCCACGTTGCTTTCGCGCTCACCGGCATTTCATTGGCCATGGGTGCTTACGCGCAAACTGTTCTGAAGTTCAGCCACACCGACCAGCAGCTGGGCGCGCGCCACGCCGCCGCGCTGATTTTCGCCAAGAAGGTCGCCGATTACACGCAGAACCGCTACAAGGTCAACGTCTTCTGCTGCGCGCAGTTGGCCAACGATAACAAGGCCATCGAGCAGCTCGTTGCCGGCGGCATCGATTTCACGGTCTCGGCGACGGGTTCCTACGCGGCCTATATCGACTCGCTGAACCTGACCATGCTGCCTTTCATGTTCGACAGCTATGAGCAAGGCTGGAAATGGTACGACTCCTCGAAGTGGCTGAAGACCGAGTTTGACAAGGCGCCGGCCAAGGGCTTCCGCCTGCTCGCGACCTGGGAAGCCGGCTTCCGCTCGATGTCCACCAAGGATGTGCTGAACAGCCCGGCGGACGCCAAAGGCAAGAAGATGCGCACCTTCCCGAACGAGATGATGCGCTGGCTGCTCGAAGACATCGGTTTCGGCGTGCAGATCATGCCGCTGCCGGAAGTCTATCTGGGCATCCAGCAAGGCGCCATCGCCGGCCAGGAAAACCCGGTCGATACGATCTACTCGAACAAGTTCTACGAAGTAGCTCCGAACATCACGCTGACCCGCCACGTGTACAGCCCGATCCCGCTCGTCATCTCGGAAAAGACCTGGCAGAAGCTGTCGCCGGCCGACCAGAAGGCCATCACCCAGGCAGCCGTCGAAGCGCGTGACTGGGACCGCATCGAGGTGCGCGACAGCGAGGACAAGCAACTCGCCGAAATGGCCGGCAAGGGTGCCAAGGTCAACAACCCGAACATGACGCCGTTCCGCGACGCGGTCAAGCCGACCTACGAGAAGGCCAAGGCCAAATGGGGCGCCGACACCGATACCGTGCTGGCGGAAACGGCCGCGATACGCAAAGCTTATCCGGTCAAGAAATAAGCGCGTCTTTCATTAATCTGGCGGGGGAATCATCTTGGTTGCTGAACATAACGTTGCGGCCAGCCCGCACGACTTGTTGCCGTGCGGGCCGATACAGGCGTGGCCCATTCATATGCTGGCGAGGTTGATCGATTGGCTGCTGGTGGTTGCCGCGGCGGTCATGATCGTGCTGGTTTTTTTCAATGTCTGTGCGCACGCGCTCAGCCACGACCTCGCGCAGACCACCGAAGCCTGCGAACTCCTGATGGTCTGGGTGTCTTTTCTCGGCGGCGCGTCGATCATTCGCCGCTCGGGGCACATGACCATCACCGAGTTCATCGACAAGCTGCAAGGCAAGCCGCGGCTCGCGGCCGATTTCTGCGTCCAGGTTTTTGCCCTCGGGGTGCTGGCCATCCTGTTCTGGAACGGCCTGATCATCATCGGCAACAACTGGGGCAACGTGCTCACCGTGCTGCAGATTCCGATGGCCTTTCAATACATGCCACTGGCCATCGGTAGCGGAGCGGCGATGATCTTCGTGATTTATGACCTTTACCTGATTCTTCGCGGCAAGTCCCGTGAAGAGCGCTACGGGGCGGACGAATAATGCTCACCATCCAGATCTTCGGCATCTTCTTCGTTATCGTCCTGCTCGGCATCCCGCTCTATTTCGGCCTGATCGCCACGACCGCCGGCATCATCTATTTCAAGGACCTGCCCTATCAACTCGACTCCCTGCTCTTGAATCTGATCGCCGGCGTCGAACCCTTCATCCTGATCGCCGTGCCGCTGTTCATTTTCGCCGGCGAACTGCTCTCGCGCGGCGGCGTTGGCAAACGCATCGTCGCCTTTGCCAACGTGCTCTTCGGCTGGATGCCGGGCGGCATGGGCGTGGTGACCATCGTCTCCTGCCTGATGTTCGGCGGCGTTTCCGGTTCGGCCATCGCCGACACCGCGGCGATCGGTTCGCTGGTCGCCCCGACCATGAAGCAAAAGGGTTATCACCCGGACTTCACCGCGGCGCTCTTGTCGGTGGCCGGTACCCTGGCGCTCCTGATGCCTCTGTCGATTCCCTTCCTGGTCTTTGCTTTCATTTCCGGCGCGTCGATGCGCATCCTGTCGATGTCGGGGGTCATTCCGGGATTTATCTGCGCCGCCTCCCTGGCGGTCGTCTGCATTCGCTACGGCAAGAAAACGGGATGCGACAACGGCTCGGCCAGGGCTTCGCTGCCCGAGGTCTGGGCCGTCACCAAGGATGCGGGGCCGGCACTCTTGATGCCGGTAATCATCGTCGGCGGCATCTGGACCGGCATCTTCACGCCGACCGAAGCGGCGGCGGTGGCGGTGGTGTATGGCCTCATCGTCTCGCTCTTCCTGTACAAGGATCTGAAGCCGCGCGACCTGCCGGCGCTCGCCTTGAAGGCCTTTCAGACCA
>CAIXAY010000533.1 GCA_903917505.1 uncultured beta proteobacterium
GATCAAGAACAATCGCGGCCGCCTCGGCAAGAACCTGTGGACCGATGCCGGCGCCGGCGAAGCGATCCGCGTCTTCGAAGGCTATTCGGACATCGACGAAGCGCGCTTCGTCGTCGATGAAGTGCGCGAGCTCGTGCGCGACGGCACGGCGCGCGACCAGATCGCCCTGCTCTACCGCTCGAACGCCCAGTCGCGCGTCCTCGAGCCTCAGCTGTTCACCGCCGGTGTGCCCTATCGCGTCTATGGCGGGCTGCGCTTCTTCGATCGCCAGGAGATCAAGCACGCGCTCGCCTATCTGCGCCTGATCGCCAATTCAGACGACGACACCGCTTTCGCCCGCGTCGTCAATTTCCCGACGCGCGGCATCGGCAGCCGCAGCATCGAGGCTTTGCAGGACGCCGCGCACCGCGCCAACTCGAGCCTCTACATCGCCGCGGCAGGACTCGGCGGCAAGGCCGGGACCGCGGTCGGCGGCTTCATCCGGCTGATCGAAACGCTGCGCAGCGAGACCAAAGCCCTGGCGCTGCCGGAAGTCATCGCCGAGCTGATCGAGAAGAGCGGCCTGCGCCAGTTTTACCTCGGCGAGAAGGAAGGCCGCGAGCGGCTGGAAAACCTCGACGAGTTGATCAACGCGGCCGTCAACTTCGTGCAGGAAGAATCGGCCACCGCCGATCCGGCCGAGGCCAATCCGCTCGCTTCATTCCTCGCCCACGCGGCGCTCGAAGCCGGCGAGCATCAGGCCGGCGAGGGCCAGGAAGCGGTGCAGCTGATGACCGTGCACGCGGCCAAGGGACTCGAATTCGACGTCGTTTTCATCACCGGCCTCGAGCAGGGCCTGTTCCCGCACGACAACTCGACGCAGGAGCGCGACGGCCTCGAAGAGGAGCGGCGGCTGATGTACGTGGCGCTGACCCGGGCGCGCAAGCGGCTCTACCTCTCGCACGCGCAGACGCGCATGCTGCACGGGCAGACGCGCTACTGCCTGCCCTCGCTGTTCCTCGAGGAACTGCCCGAGGAATTGCTGCGCAGGATCGGCCACGCGCCGGCTTTCGCGCCGGCCGCGCCTTACAGCGCCGAGCCGACCTCGGCCTACACCGCGGCGGAGCCGGGCAACGGCCTGCGCATCGGACAAAGCGTGCAGCACGCCAAGTTCGGCCTCGGCGTCATCGTATCGGCCGAGGGGCGCGGCGAGGAGGCGCGCGTGCAGGTCAATTTCGGCGCGCACGGCATGAAGTGGCTGGCGCTCGTCTATGCCAAGCTGACACCGGTATAGGCAAGCGCAGCGCGACGAGCAACGCATGATCAACGCGTCCCGCGAAGGGCGCCCTGGCCGCCCGCTTTCTCCTGGCGGCACCTCGAAAACAAGGTGCCGCCATCCGTACAAGTTAGTTATGCGGCGATATATTCATTACCCCTAAGTTGATGTCCCCTGAAGGTCTCAGCATCAGCTTAGAGCTGCATGACAACTCGATCTGCCGTTCGAACCTTCGAGCGGCTTTGACTGTTCAGGAGCGGCCTTCCAAACAACGGAATGCCAATCTCAAAGACGTCGCCCTCGACAGCCAAAATCCCATCGGCGAAAGACGCAACTGACGTCCCGAAGAACTGGACGTGTACGTCACCCGGCCTGCGAAACTGTTCGTACTTGAAATGGTGATACTCGATATTGGCGAGCGTGTGGCACATATTGTCCTCGCCGGTCACGAATTTCTTTTCCCAGATTACGTTCTTGTTGCGCACTATCCTTGCGACGCCGTCCACATGTCCCGGCAGGTCGCCGACCCGCAGCTCCGGGCCGAAAGAGCAGGATCTGAGCTTGGCATGAGCGAGGTAGAGATAGCTCTTCTTCTCCATGACATGGTCCGTGCATTCGTTGCCGATTGCATAGCCAAGCCGGTATGGATTACGGTCGGGGCCCACAACGTAGAGCCCCACGACCTCCGGCTCCTCGCCATGGTCGGTTGCGAAATCCGGGACTGAGAAGTTTTCGCCCGGCCGCGCGACAATCGATCCATCGCCCTTGTAGAACCATTCCGCCTGGACGCCAACCTTTCCCGGCTCCGGTCGCCCACCCTCCAGACCCCACTTGAACATCCGCATTGTGTCGTTCAAGTTGGCTTCGTCCTGGTTGACCTTCTCGTGCATCTGACTGCGGGCGGCGGCGCTCGCCAGATGCGTCAGGCCCGTACCCGCGATCATGCAATGGGCGGGGTCTTCATGATCCAGGGGGGGCAGCACCCGGCCTTTTGCCAATAGCGCGTCATAGTCGAACACGTCATCGGTGCCGCGACGCGTGACCTCGTCGGCAAGTCCAACGCCGGCGGCTATGGCATCGAGGGCCAGGAGCCGGGTGGTGGAAGCGCCCCTCACCGCGAGGATCTTCGACCCGTCGACGCGGCCAACCCGGCGATTGCCGCTGGTGTCTTCGAACTGAATCAGATGCATGACGAATCTCCTTGTCGGCTTGCAGAATTGCGTCGATTGATCGCGTCAGCGAGCGCTGGCCATGTCGGCGCGGGCCTGACCAACCAGTTCGTCGCCGATGATCTTGCTGAACTCCTCCTGCACCGGCTTGACGAGATTGCGCAGCTTGGCCATTTCGTCAGGCGGCAGAACGACGACGTCCATGCCGTGGCCCTTCAGGACATTGAAGGCGAGGTTGTCGGCGTTGTCGCGCGACAGCTTGCGCTGAAAGACCGCGGATTCCTGCGCTGCTTCCATCACGATCTTCTTGTCCCCCTCGGAGAGCGCATTGAACCACTTGGTACTGGCCAGCAGAAGGTAGGGCGTGAAGATGTGCCCGGTCAGCGTCAGGTACTTTTGCACCTCATAGAATTTGCTGGAATAGATGAGACCAACCGGTGTCTCTTGCGCGTCAACGGCTTTGCTTTCCAGGGCGCTATAGAGTTCAGGATACGGAAGGCCAATTGGATTCGTGCCAAGCGCCTTGAAAGTGGCAAGGAAGAGTGGATTCGGTATTACCCGGATCTTCAGGCCTTTCATGTCATCAGCCTTCAGTATCTGCCGCTTGGCATTGGTCATGTGCCGGAAGCCGTTGTCCCAGTAGGCCAGGCCCACGATGTTGATGCTGTCGAGCTTCTTGAACAGAGCCTTTCCGACCCGGCCGTCCATGACCGCATCGACTTCCTTAAAGTTGGCGTAGAAGAAAGGCAGGTCATAGATTCCGAACTCCTTGATCGCGCCAACAAAATTGGATGTCGGTCCGACCATGATGTCGAGGACGCCGCCCTGGAGGGAGGACTGCAACTGAGGCTCGTTCCCGAGTTTTCCGCCGGAGTACGGCGTGATGATGATCTTGCCGTTGCTCTTGGCCTTGACGAGGTCGATAAACTTATTCACTCCCTGACCGACGGGATGGTCTTCGGTGGGTACATATCCAAGCCGGGCGGTGACCTGGGCGTGCGCCATCGGCATTGCCAAGGGGGCAAATGCAGCAACCATGATGATTTGTTTGAAGTTCATATGAGTCCCCTCTCCTGATGAGTGTGAGTGAGTATTTGTAAGACCTATCGACTTGACTCGGCGAGATGCGTTGAACCAATTGTTGGCGGATACAGATATCAATGGCAGTGCAGATACGCCTCAGAAGAACCACTTGACCGGCGTTGTGACCAACGTCGGGAACACGATCAAGAGCGCCATGGCGGCGGTTTCGGCAATGACGAAGGGAATGACGCCGGTGATCGCATCCTCCATCCGGATCTTCGCGACGCCGCAGACCACGTTGAGTACGACGCCCACGGGCGGAGTCAGCATGCCAATCGCCGCGTTCATGACGTACAGGACGCCAAAGTACACCGGGTCGATACCCGCAGCATGCACGACCGGCATCAGGACAGGCGCGATAATCAGGATGGACGGCGTAAAGTCCAGAAGCATGCCGACAACAAAGACGAGCAGCATGATCAGGGTCATCAACAGCATCGGGGTATCGAAGAACGGCATCAAGATCTTGACCACTTCTTCCGGAATATTCGCCACGGTGATCATCCAGGCGGAAACCAGCGAAGCGGCGACGATGAACATGATCACCGCCGAAGTCCTGGCGGCGCTCAACAAGGCGGTGTAAAGCGCGCGCGGCGACAGTTCGCGATAGACCAGAAGGCTGACCAGGAGTGAATACATGGCGGCAACAATTGCGGCTTCGGTTGGCGTGAAAAAGCCAAACTTCAAACCGCCGATGATGATCAGCGGCATTCCGAACGCCCATCCCGCGTTACCCAGTGCAACGGCCATTTCGCCAAAACTCTTCCGTGGCGGCAAGGCGTTGCGGTTCGTTCGGGACAGCCACCACCAAATGACCACCAGCGACAGTCCCATCACCAGGCCGGGAATGATCCCGGCGAAGAAAAGCTTTGTAATCGAGGTGTTTGTCGTCACGCCAAAAAGGACAAAACCGATGGATGGCGGAATGATCGGCGCGATGATGCCGGTCGCGGCGATCAGCCCGCACGACCGATTCACCTCGTAGCCCGCCTGGCGCATCAGCGGCAACAGCATCACCGCGAGGGCTGCCGTATCCGCGATCGCCGATCCGGACAAACTCGCCATCAACACCCCGGTACCGATCACGACGTAGCCCAGGCCGCCGCGCACGTGGCCGAACAGGGCGTTGGCTGCGGCGACGATTCTCTTGGTGAGTCCGCCGACGGTCATCAGTTCGCCGGCGAGGAGGAAGAAGGGGACAGCCATCAGCGGATAGCTATCGGCGCCATCAACCACCTTTTGCGCGATGATCTGCGTTTCGAAAAGCCCCAACTGCGCCATCAGCGCGGCTCCGGTGAGCAATAGTGCGAAGGCGATGGGGACGCCAAAAGCCATGGATCCCAGCAGCGCGCCCAGAAAGATGAGTATGGTCATATCAGGCCTCGCTCACCGGTTCTTCGCCGGCGCGTTCGTCTTGAACCTTGATGCCGTTCGTGATGAGCCACAGTTCTTTAAGGAGGATGCCCGCTATGAATATCGATGCGAACATGCCCGCGCCATAGAGGAGCGCGACCGGAGTACCGGACAGCGCGGCGACGTTGTGTATATTGAGGATGGTCTGCGTCCAGCTGCCCATGAACATCGCTATACAGCACAACAGCATGAGAAGACGGGCGATGACCTGGAACACAATCTTTATCCGCCCCGAAAGCGCATTAACCACGGCGTCGACACCGAGGTGAAGCCCTTCGAACATTGCCACGACTGCACCAACGAAGGTGAGCCAGACAAATATGAAACGGCACAACTCTTCCGTAACCGCTATCCCCGAATCGAACACGTATCTGAGAACGACATTGGTGAAGACCATCAGCCCCATCACCGACAGTCCGGCAACGAGCAAGTGCTCAAGCCATCGAATTGCGAGGTTTTGCAATGATTTCAAATGCGCCTCCCCTGTCCAATGCTTTTCTTGTTACAGACATGCATGGTGCAACTGGGAGACTCTAGATGGAGCCCCGGGCCTTGTCTAATGAGGACGCGTGATGCAGCTATAACTCAGAGGAATATCAACAATTGGCCTAAGAACAGGCGCTTTAGCTGAACTCGGAGATGAAAAGCTGCGTCACCGGCGTCAGCGGTCTGTCGTGCCTGGCGACCAGGAAATAGGGCTCGCTTTTCAGACGCAGCGTTACGGGCAGAAGCTTGACCAGGCCGAATTTTTCGCACATCCGTGCCACGTCCATCGAGAGAAGTGCGACCATCGACGTATGCTGCTGCAATAATGACAGCGTCGCCAATGCCGAAGTGGTTTCGATCGGGCTCGATGGAAACGGTATGCCGAGCTCATAAAGCTCTCTTTCGAGCAGCAGTCGCATCGGCATGTTGGCCGAATAGACGATCCACCGGGACGACGCGAGATCAGCCAACTCCAGCGACTTGGCGCCGGCGAGCGGATGATCGAGGTTGGCGACCACCGCCAATGATTCGTCGCAGATCATGACCGCGTTGTAAAGGTCGGGGCTTTCGCTGACGCTGGTGCGGCAGATGGCGATATCCAGCCGGCCCTGATCGAGAAGTTCGAGCAGTTGGGCGCTGGTGTCTTCAACGATCAGAACCGAGACCGTGGGTTGTTTTTGCAGCAGGCGCGAAAGCGCAGTCGTCAGCAGCGGAACCGCGCCCATGATCGTGCCGACGGCCAGGCGGCCGCCGTGCCCCTGGAGTATGCCCAATAGCTCGTCTCTCAGATGCGAGAGGTCCGAGAGAATCAATCTGGCATACCTGACGACACAACGGCCGAGCGCGTTTGATTCGATGCCCCGGTTGCTGCGCGCAAATAATACCGAGCCCATGACCGACTCGATTTCCTTCAGGGCTTTGGTCGCTCCCGGCTGCGTCATGTGGACGGACTCGGCGGCCTTGATCAGGGAGCCTTGATCGGCCAGCGCAACCAATAGCCTCAACTGCTTCAGTCGAAGCCGCGAAACAATCGACGGCAATGTCGGAATCATATGAAGTCCGCCTATCCGATATGGACCCGTAGCGAATTGGAATACTTGTACGGATAGTTTATGCCCGATTGAGTCCTTCATGAGAACTCTGCTGATTCCGTCGGTCGTGTCCGGCCAAGAGAGGCTGCGCTCGAGAACTCGGCGGACGAGAATTAGCCGCCTGCGTCAGCAAGGAGAGAGAGTCGATTCGAACGGGCCTACACGCCCCCGGCGGGCCTCGCGGCGACGATGCCCGAGAGCCGGAGTTCGGCGGAAGCCATCGCGAGCCGAGAACGAACGCGCTTTTTTCGCGGGCTCCTACTTGCCGTTGATCAGCTTTGGAATATTCCAGCCGCCATCGTCTTTTAAAGCCTCGGGCAATAGCGAAGATGGGACGTCCTGGTAACAAACCGGCCGCAAGAAGCGCCAGATGGACGCGGTTCCCACCGAAGTCGCCCGGCTGTCCGATGTGGCTGGAAAGGGGCCGCCATGAACCATGGCGTGGCAGACTTCGACGCCGGTTGGATAGCCGTTGAAGACAATGCGGCCGACTTTGCGTTCCAGGATACGCAGCAACTTCCGGGCGAATACTGCGTTATCGGTTGGCTCCATCAATAGCGTCGCCGTGAGTTGCCCCTCGAGACTTCCGGTCAGCGCAATGATCTCGTCCTCGGACCGGCACCTGATCACCAGCGAGGAAGCGCCGAAGACCTCGTCGCGCAAACTGTGGTCTTGCAGGAATGCATCGGCGGTGGTCACGAACAGGCAGGCACGGCATTGATTGGGGCCGCTCGGCGATTGCGCCTGCGCCAGCATTTCCACATTGACATTGCCCTGCAGCTTCGCGACACCGGCTTCGTATGCTCCGTGAATACCGGCGGTCAGCATGGTCGCTGGGCGGGCGGCGCTGATCAGGCCGGCGACCCTGCCGATGAATTCATTCAGGCCCGGCGCTTCCTGAACGATCAGGAGCCCGGGATTCGTGCAAAACTGTCCGGAACCGAGCAGCAGGGAATTCACGAAACCGCTGGCAATCGCTTCGGAACGGCTCTTCAACGCTTCGGGAAAAAGATAGACCGGGTTGATGCTGGCCATTTCGGCATAGACCGGAATCGGTTCAGGTCTTGCGGCGGCGATCTTCATCAAAGTCAGTCCGGCCGGACGCGAGCCGGTGAAGCCGACGGCCTTGACCCTCGGATCCGCAACCAGAGCGGGGGCGATCTCCCGGCCTGAACCGAACAACACGGAGAAGGTACCCGCCGGCAAGTCGCAGTGCTTTACGGCCGCTTGCACGGCTTTGCCCACGAGCTCCGAAGTGCCTGGATGGGCCGAGTGACCCTTGACGATCACCGGGCAGCCGGCGGCCAAAGCGGCTGCCGTGTCGCCGCCTGCAACCGAGAAAGCCAAGGGGAAATTGCTTGCGCCAAATACCACCACGGGGCCGAGCGGGATGTAGCGCATGCGAATATCGGAACGCGGCAACGGCGTGCGCTGCGGCATCGCCGTGTCGATTCGCGCACCCAGCCAGCGACCCGCCCGCACTTCTTCGGCAAAGAGCCGCAATTGGTTCATCGTACGGCCGAGTTCGCCCTCGAGGCGCGCCTTGGGCAGACCCGACTCCAGCCCGGCCCGTTCGACGATCGCCGCGCCGTTGGCTGCCAAATTCGCCGCGATTTGCTCGAGGAATGCGGCACGCGTGCCCAGGTCTGTTTCGCGGTAGGCGTCAAAGGCCTGCTCAGCCAGCGCACAGGCACGCTCCACCTCCTCCGGCCCGCCGCCACGATAAGCGGGCTCTAGGCGTTCACCCGTGGCCGGATCAACGCCGAAGATTTCTTCCCGCGAGCCCGTAACCAACGCTTGCCCAATAATCATTTGACCCGTGATGTTCATCTTGCCTCCCTGTCAAACGCTTCCGATTACGCCGGCTGTCATCGTGCAACCGACAGACTCTAGATGGGGCGTTTGGCCTTGTCTAATGAGCGCATGTGATGCAGCTATAACCCGCGGGAATGATGTAATTGCCGTTTCGGGCTGCAGGCGGCGTCAGCGGTGGGTTTCGTGCCCCGCTGTCAAGGCAAAGTAGAAATGTCCGGTATTTGGGCAAGATAGAGATGTCCGGTCGGGACGAAGGTGTCGAATGATTCATGGGATGGCCAATTGGC
>CAIXAY010000534.1 GCA_903917505.1 uncultured beta proteobacterium
CGCGCGCGCGGCTGTCGATCAGCGCAATGGACGGCCCGTCGCGCAGGGCCAAAGCCAGCGCCATGCCAAGCGGGCCGGCGCCGACGATGGCGATGTCGACCTCTTCGGGAAATTCAATCACTTGCGCATGACTTCTTCGATTTCGGCGATCGTCTTCGGCGCCGTCGTGTAAACGTCGCAGCCGTCGGCGGTGACGAAGGCGTCGTCCTCGATGCGGATGCCGATGCCCTGCAGCGCCTCGGGCACATCGGCGCCGGGGCGCAGGTAGAGCCCCGGTTCGACGGTCAGCGCCATGTCGGGCTCGAGCGCCACCCAGGCCTCACCCGACTTGTACTCGCCGGCGTCATGCACGTCGAGGCCGAGCCAGTGCCCGGTGCGATGCATGTAGAAGGGCTTGTAGGCCTCGCTGGCGATGTTGTCGTCAACGCTGCCGGCCAGCAGCTTGAGGTCGATCAGGCCTTGCACCAGGACGCGCAGCGCGGCGTCGTGGTAGGCGATGAACGGCACGCCCGGCTTGATGGCGTCGATCGCCGCGCTTTGCGCGGCGAGGACGATTTCATAGACGTCGCGCTGGGCGCCGCTGAACTTGCCGTTGACGGGGAAGGTGCGGGTGATGTCGGAAGCATAACCTTCGAGTTCGCAGCCGGCGTCGATCAGCACCAGCGCATGCTCGCCGAGCGGCTTGTCGTTTTCGATATAGTGCAGCACGCAGGCGTTGTGCCCGCCGGCGACGATCGGCGAATAGGCGTGGCCGCCGGCGCCGCGCTTGCGGAATTCGTGGGAGAGTTCGGCTTCGAGTTCATATTCGGCCATGCCCGGGCGGCAGGCGTGCATGGCGCGCGCGTGTCCGGCCGAGGCGATTTCCGCGGCGCGGCGCATGATCGCCATTTCCTGTGCGTCCTTGCGCTGGCGCATCGGGTCGAGTGCCGCATGCAGGTCGCGAATTTCCGCCGGCGCCCGCTTGCCGGCACGCGCTTGCGCGCGCACCGCGTTCAGAGCGCCGACGATTTTCGCATCCCAGGCCGCGTCGCTACCCAGCGCGTGCCACAGGGCGCTGCGGTCGGCGATCAGCCCGGGCAGCTTCTCGTCGAATTCGGAAAAGGCATAGGCCTCGTCGAAACCGAAAGTCTCGCGCGCCGCCTGCGGGCCATGCCGGTAGCCATCCCAGACTTCGCGCTCGGCGTTCTTCTCGCGGCAGAACAGGATGCTGCGCGGCGCCTTGCCGCCGACCAGGACGATGACCGCTTCCGGTTCGGGAAAGCCCGAGAGATACCAGAAGTAGCTGTCGAAGCGGAAGGGGTAATGCGAGTCGCGGTTGCGCACCTGCTCGGGTGCGGTCGGGATCACGGCCACGCCGTCGCCGATGACGGCGAGCAGGGCGCTGCGGCGCGTTGCGTAAGGTTCGTGCTTCATGCGTGCGGGCTCACTTGAGTGTTCAGTTCACGGTCGAGTTCGGCGAGGCGTTCGGGCGTTCCTACGTCGACCCATCGCGCGTCATGACGTTCCCCGCTGACCCTGCCTTGCGCGATGGCCGCGTCGAGCAGCGGGCGCATCTTCATGACCGCACCGCTCGGCACGCCGGCGAAGAAGCGCGGCGAAAAAACGCCGATGCCGGCGTAGGTCAGCGTCGGGCCGGCGGCGGTGCCGGCGTATCTGGCCGTCTCGCCGTCGAGGCAGAAGTCGCCGCCCGCATGTTCGCGCGGATTGGCGACCAGGACGAGATGCGCATGGCGCGCGGCAAGTGCGCGTGCGCGGCGAAAATCCCAGTCGCACCAGATGTCGCCATTGACCACGAGAAAGGCCTCGTCGCCAAGCAGCGGCAAAGCCCTGGCGATGCCGCCGGCGGTTTCCAGCGCGCCCGGCGGCTCGGGCGAATAGCGGATGGCGAGACCGAAGCGTCGGCCGTCGCCGAGCGCGGCTTCGATCTTCTCGCCAAGATGCGCGTGATTGATGACGACGTCCTTGAAGCCGGCGGCGGCGAGGCGCTCCAGATGCCAGACGATGAGCGGCTTGCCGCCGGCCGGCAGCAGCGGCTTGGGCAGCGTGTCGGTGAGCGGCCGCAGCCGTTCGCCGCGCCCGGCGGCGAGAATCATCGCTTTCATTTGGTGCTCCGAAAAGAGCGATTGACCACAACGAGCACAAAGAGCACAACGAAATTCAAGGCGTGAGAATCTTTGCGCATTTGCTCGCAACCTAACAAGGTATTGTCTTGAAAGTTTTCGTTGTGACCGTTGTGCGCCTTGTGGTTCATTTAAAAAGTGTATCCGACATCAGCCGGTCGTTGCTCAAGCTGGTCGAGCAGGCGCGCCAGCGGCCGCAGGTCGAGGTAGCGCTCGCAGGTGCGGCGCAGGTAGGCGAGCACGCGTGGCATGTCATTCACGTAGCCGGCCTTGCCGTCGCGGTGGCAGAGGCGGGCGAAAATGCCGAGCACCTTGATCTGGCGCTGCGCACCCATCCATTCGTAATCGCAGTAGAAATCGTCGAAATCGGGGCGCACCGGCAAGCCGGCGGCGCGCGCCTGTTCCCAGTAGCGTATGACATAGTCAAGTTCCTCGGTCTCTTCCCAATTGATGTAGGCATCGCGGTAGAGCGAAACGAGATCGTAGGTGATCGGGCCATAGACCGCGTCCTGGAAGTCGATGATGCCGGGATTGGCCGGATAGGTGACCGAATCGGCCTCGCCGCAGACCATCAGGTTACGCGAATGGTAATCGCGGTGCACGAACACTTTGGCCTGCGCCAGGTTGTTGGCAAGAATCTTCTCGAATACGGTGCGCATCGTCGCGCGCTGCACCTCGCTCAGCGTGACGCCGAGGTGGCGGGCGACGTACCACTCGGGAAACAGGTCGAGCTCGCGCGCCAGCAGGGTGCGGTCGTAGTCGGGCAGGATGCCGGCCTGGCTGGCGCGCTGGATGTCGACCAGCGCGGAGTTGGCCTGGCGGTAGAGGCGGGGGGCGGTGGCGGCGTCGAGGACATCGAGATACATGGTCTTGCCGAGGTCGGAAAGCAGCAGGAATCCCTGCGCCAGATCGTGGCCGTACACTGCCGGCACATGCACGCCGGCGGCGCGGAACAGGCTGGCGACCTTGAGAAACGGGCGGCAGTCCTCGTGCTCGGGCGGCGCGTCCATGACGATGCGCGTGCTCGCATCGGGCAGCGTGACGCGAAAGTAGCGGCGGAAACTGGCGTCGGCCGATGCCGGTTCGAGCGCGAACGCTTGCGCGCGATGGCGCTCCGGGGAATCGCATGCGAGGTGACTGCTCAGCCAGTCACGCAACAGGACGGTACGCGGCATGCCGCTTCTCCTAAGGCTATGGTGCTAAAATGCAACGATTTTACCACTCGCCCCGCTGGCCCCTGCGTCATCGGAAATAAGCGGTCGTGCTGTTTTTTACTGATCTTTCCGAATGATTTTTTCTGCTCGGCGCAAGCACTACGCGCTGCTCTATTGCTGCGGTTTGGTCAGCGCTGTCGCCGGCACTTATGCAAGCGACGTATTGGCGCAGGCGCCTGCGCCGCTGCGCGTCGATCCCGTGCTGCTCGGCCTGCCGCCGCTCAAGCCGGCCGAAGCGCCCGCGCCTGCCGCGGCGGCGCCAGCACCCGCGGCAGCAGCGAAGGAAGCGCCGGGCGTCGAGGTGAAATCGATCGAGGCTCCCGTCGTCGAGTCGCGTCCGGTCGACGCTGCGCCGGTCAGCCAGCCAGCCAAAGCCGGCAGCACAGCGTCCGGCATTACGGCGCCACCGCCCGAGCCGACGCCGGCGGCAGCGATTACACCGCCCGCATCGGCGCCGCAGCTGCCCACACCACCGATACAGCCGACTACGCCAACAGCGCCAACAGCACCAACAGCACCCGTGCCGGCGGCTGCCGCAAATCCGGCGTCGGTTCCGGCGGCCGCTACGCCGCCTGCACCGGCGCGCCAGGCGGCGCCAGCGTCAGCGGTTGGCCCGGCAACTGCGGTGCCGGCGAAAGCATCGGCCCAGCCTGCGGCGCCCGTTGCTCCCGTACCCACAGCCAGTGCTTCGGCCGGCAACGTCTCGTCATTGGCACCGCTGCGTGTCGATCCGGCCCTGCTCGGCCTGCCGCCGCCGACGGTGAGTGCGAGCGCCACGTCGGTTGCCGGTAGTCGTCCGGCGCAAGCCGGAACGCCAGCCGGCGCGCCCGCGCCTGGCGCACCGGTGGTGCTGGCTGCGGCAAGTACCGGCAGTCCGGCCGCGGCCGGCAAGTCTTGGTACCGGTATGTCTGGGATCCGCTGGCCGACGCGTACAAATTTGGTACTTACGAGTTCTATCTGCCGCTCGTGACCTATCACCTGCGCAGCGCCTACACCTCCGAACAGATCGCCGACTATCAGGAACGCCCGCCGGGTTTCGGCGTCGGCAAGGGTTATTACAACGAGCGCGGAAACTGGGAGGGCATTTATGCCATGGGTTTCCAGGATTCGCATTTCAAGCCTTCGTATATCGCCGGTTACGGCTGGAAGGCCATGTGGCGTCCGGCCGACGATGTGCGTGTCGGCCTCGGCTACACCGCCGGCCTGATGACGCGCGCCGACATCGGGCACTACGTACCCTTCCCGGTCATTCTGCCAATGGCATCGCTGGCCTACAAGAATCTTAGCTTGGAATCGACCTATGTCCCGGGCGGCGCCGGTTTTGGCAATATCTTTTTCATCTGGGCAAAGTGGGAGATCGGCAAGACCGGCGAAGCGATCGGCATGCCGAAGCCGCCGGCACCGCCACCTCCCGTGCCGACACAGATGGCCAACATCGCGTTCGGCGCCGCCACGCCGCTGGCGCAGCAGCGGGTGCCTTACGGCCCCGCGCTTGAGCCGGGAGCACGCCTGGCGACGGCGACGGAAACCCTGCCGCCGCAAGTTCCGGCGACCGGTCCGCGCGACGAGGAGGAGGTGCCCGATGCGCTGCCGGCGCTGGCCTTGCGCGCGTCGAAAAGCATGGAGCCGCCACCCAAGGACAAGACCACGCCGCAACCCGTATTCCTGCGCGCGCAGCGCATGGCCGGCGAGGTCGACCGCGAATTCATCGCCGAGGGCGACGCCGAACTGCGCAAGATCGGCACCGTGCTCAATTCCGAGCGGCTGACCTACTGGCCGATCGACGATGAAGTCGAGGCCGAGGGCAATGTGCATCTGGCACAGGGCGGGGACTTGATCACCGGGCCGAAGATGCGCCTCAGGCTGGAAGACGAGATCGGCTACTTCGAGCAGCCGGCGTACACGCTCAAGCGGCAGCCGCAGGCCGGGAGCAAGGCCGCGGCGGACAAGGCTTTCGCCGAGAGCCCGGCGGGGCAGATCGGCGACAAGGACTGGTTCAACTCGGGCTTTGCCACGCCGCGCGTGCTCAACATCAAACCGGGTCAAACGACGTTCAACGAGACACCCAAGCGCCACACGGCGACCGAAGGACGCGGCGAAGCCGACCGCATCGATTTCGAGGGGCAGAACCAGGTCAGGCTGACCAACGCCACCTATACCACCTGTTCGCCGGGCAACGATGACTGGTATGCCAAGGCCGGCGATCTCAAGCTCGACTACGACCGCGGGGTCGGCGAGGGCAAGGACGGAACGATCTATTTCAAGGATGTTCCGATACTCTATTCGCCGTGGCTTTCCTTCTCGCTCAATAATGAGCGCAAATCGGGCTTCCTGGCGCCAAGCCTTGGCACCAACAGCGTCAACGGCATTGAAATGAGACAGCCCTATTACTGGAATATCGCGCCGAACATGGACGCGACGATCGCACCGCGAGAAATGAGCAAGCGTGGCGTCGAAGTGGGCAGCGAGTTCCGCTATCTCAATACGGCCTATGGCGGCGTTTATCGCGGCGTGGCAGCGGCCGAGGTGCTGCCGAACGACAACCTGCGCGACGGCGACAAGCGCTACGCGCTCGCCTTGCAGCACCTGCAGACGACAGCCAGCGGCTTTAGCGGCCTGATCAATTACAACAAGGTTTCGGACGACAATTACTTCACCGATCTGTCGAGCAACATAACGCAGACCTCGCAGGTCAACCTGACGCAACAGGCGCTGTTGAGCTATGGCGCCGGCTGGTGGGATGCCACTGTCAATGTGCTGAGCTATCAGACGCTGCAGCCGGATCCGACGGTAACCAACCTGAACCCGTACCGGACCTTGCCGCAGATCACCGTCAATGCGCGCAAGTACGACCTGGCCATGACCGATGCCGTCTTCATGGGCCAGTACACCAATTTCACCAAGCCGGATCAGATCATCAGCGGCGTCAAGGTCAGCAATCCAGACGGCCAACGAACCGTGCTTTACCCGCAGGTCTCGCTGCCCCACGTGACGCCCGGCTGGTACGTCACGCCGAAGCTCGGCGTCAATGTCCGCAACTATTCGCTGACCGGCCAGACGCTCGGGACGCCGGCTTCGCAAAACATCACGCTGCCGGTCGCCAGCCTCGATTCCGGAATGACCTTCGAGCGCTCGAGCAACTGGTTCGGCAAGGACTACACGCAGACGCTCGAGCCACGCCTCTATTACCTGAATATCCCGTACAAGAACCAGGACCAGATCCCGATTTTCGACACCGCTGCCGCGGATTTCAACTTTGCCCAGATTTTCTCCGAGAACCAATACACCGGCTGGGATCGAATCAGCAACGCCAACCAGCTGACCGCGGCGGCGACCACTCGCCTGCTCGAGCCTTCGAGCGGCAACGAAATCATGCGCGCAATGCTCGGGGAGCGTTTCTATTTCACCCGCAACAAGGTCTTGCTGCCGAATACCTTGACGACGACCGATACCCAGAAGTGGGAAAAATCGGACGCGCTCGCCGCCTTCAGCGGGCAGATATTGCCCAGGATTTATGCCGATGTCGCGCTGGAATACAATCTCGCCGATCGGCAGCTCAAGCGTTATTCCGTCGGGACGCGTTTCGAGCCCGAACCGGGCAAGGTGCTGAACGCCGCCTATCGCTACAACCGCGATCCGACGACACCGGTCGACCAGGTCGATGTCTCCGGACAGTGGCCGATTGCCGGGCGCTGGCATGCCGTCGGCCGCGTGAATTATTCGTTCAAGGACGACACTGCCAATGTATCGATCGGTTCCACCGGCGGCCGCATGATCGAGTCCATTGCCGGCCTCGAGTACAACGGCGGCTGCTGGGTGGTGCGCGGCGTGGTGCGGCGCACGGCGCTTACCCAGGATACGGCTTCGACGGCGTTCTTCATCCAGCTTGAGCTCAATGATTTCTCGAGCATCGGCACCAATCCGCTTAATATTCTCAAGCGAAATATTCAGGGCTACAGCCCGATCAATCAGCCGACTGCCGACCCGGTGTTTGGCGATTAGAAGGTATTTGACATGAACTCAGTGTATCGCGCGTTGTTCCTCTTGCTCTGCTGCGTCGGGACGGCCTGTGCGCAAACGCCGCGCAGCCAGGGCCGCGAGCCGCGGCCCGCCGATCGTATCGTCGCCATCGTCAATGACGAAGTGATCACCTTGGTCGAATTGCGCGCGCGTCTCGCCTTGGCGCTCAACCAGCTGCAGCGGCAGGGCACCGCCTTGCCGGCGCGCGATGTTCTCGAACGCCAGATGCTCGAACGCCTGATCATGGACAAGATCCAGTTGCAGTTCGCCAAGGAAAATGGCTTGCGTATCGATGATGCGCAGTTCGAACAGACGCTGCAGCGCGTCGCCGGCAACAACAAGATGACGATCGCGCAGTTTCGCGAGGCGCTCAAGAAAGACGGGATCGAATTTGCCAAATTCCGCGAGGACATCCGCGAAGAAATGACGATCGCGCGCGTGCGCGAACGCGAGGTGGAAAACAAGATCGTCATTTCCGAAGGCGAGATCGACAACTATTTGAGCGGCGACGTTGCCAAGGGGCCTGCCGATGAAGAGTACGAGGTCGCGCACATTCTCCTGCGCTCGCCGGAGTCGGCGAGTCCCGAGCAGATTCAGAACCTCAAGGCCAAGGCCGAACAGGTATACGATCGCCTCGGCAAGGGCGAGGATTTCTCGAAGCTGGCGGCGGCTTATTCCGATGCGCCAGATGGCCTGCAGGGCGGGAGCCTTGGCATGCGTCCGCTCGATCGCCTGCCGGCCCTGTATGCCGATGCGGTCGCCAAGCTGAAAGCCGGCGATCTGGCGCCGATTCTGCGCAGCGCCAACGGCTATCACATTGTCAAGCTCGTCGCCAGGCGCGGCGGCGGCGCGCTGCCGGCCGTTCAGCAAACGCATGTCCGGCATATCCTGATCAAGGTCAACGAGGTGGTCTCCGAGGCGGATGCCAAGCACAAACTCGCCGATCTCTACGACCGGATCAAAAACGGGGCGAGCTTTGCCGAATTGGCCAAGCTGTTTTCTCAGGATGGCGCCGCGTCGAAGGGAGGCGATCTCGGCTGGATTTATCCCGGCGATACGGTACCCGAATTCGAAAGAGCAATGAACGCGCTGAAGCCCGGCGAAGTCAGCGAGCCGGTGCAGTCGCCGTTCGGCTTCCATTTGATCGAAGTGCTCGAGCGGCGGGTGCAGGACGTGTCGGCCGAACGGCAGCGTGCGGCCGCCCGCCAGGTCTTGCGCGAGCGCAAGATGGACGAGGCCTACCAGGACTGGCTGCGGCAGGCGCGCGACAGCGCCTATGTCGAGATCCGTCTTGACGAACGCTGAGCCATGCTGAAGCGGCCCGTCATCGCCGTCACTTCGGGTGAGCCGGCCGGTGTGGGTCCGGACATCTGCCTGCGCTTGAGCGAACGCGCCGCGCAGGGCTTGCCGGCGCATCTTGTTGTTCTCGGCGATCGCGAGTTGATGGCCGAGCGGGCGCAAGCCCTCGGCGATTGCGCGACGTCGAAGGGCGCGCGACCGGTGCTGCGCGACTGGACCCCCGGTCTCCTGCCGGCCGCCGGCAGCCTCGATATTCTGCACATCCCGCTGGCCGTTGCCGCGCATCCCGGTCGGCTTGACCCGGCCAATTCGCCGTATGTGCTGCAGCTGCTCGACCGGGCGATGGCCGGTTGCCTTTCCGGAGAATTCGCCGCAATGGTCACGGCGCCGGTGCATAAGGGCGTCATCAATGCGGCCGGCACGCCCTTCACCGGACACACCGAGTACCTGGCCGAAAAGACCGCGGCGCCGCACGTCGTGATGATGCTTGCCGGCGGCGGTCTCAGGGTAGCGCTGGTGAGCACGCACCTGCGCCTGCAGGATGTTCCCGGCGCCGTGACGCGGGACGCGCTTGAGAAGTCCTTGCGCGTCCTGCATGCCGAACTGCGCCGCAAGTATGGCATTGCGCAGCCTCGGATTCTGGTCGCCGGTCTCAATCCGCATGCCGGCGAGGGCGGTTATCTCGGGCGCGAGGAAATCGAGGTCATCACGCCGGTGCTCGAGCGCCTGCGCGCCGAGGGCATGGCGCTGATCGGCCCGCTGCCGGCCGATACGCTATTCACCCCGCGGCAACTGGCGCAGGGCGATTGCGTGCTGGCCATGTACCACGACCAGGGCCTGCCGACGCTCAAGTACGCGAGCTTCGGCCAGGGCATCAACGTGACCCTTGGATTGCCCATCATCCGCACTTCCGTCGACCACGGCACTGCGCTCGAGCTCGCCGGCACCGGCCAAGCCGACCCGGGCAGCCTTTTCGTCGCCGTCGAGCAGGCGATCGAAATGGCCCAGCGGGTGGGTGGGGGATGAAAGGACAATTAACCACAACGAACACAACGGGCACAACGAAAGATTCCAAGTGTCTTGCTTTATGGCGCGGTGAAATGCCATGCCAATTTTTAATGAAATCTCGTTGTGCTCGTTGTGCCCGTTGTGGTTAAACTGATTTTCAACACAGACCAATGAGCCAACATATCGCGCGCAAGCGCTTCGGACAAAACTTCCTGATCGACCGGCAGGTGATCGCCGACATCGTCGGCGCGCTGGCGCTAGCGCGCGGCGATTGCGTCGTCGAGATCGGTCCCGGTCTCGGCGCCTTGACCGAACCGCTGTTGCGCCGGCTCGATCATCTGCATGTCATCGAGATCGACCGCGATATCGTTGCCCGGTTGAAGCAGCGCTATGCTAATAGCATGCCAGGGCAACTGACGATACACGAAGGCGATGCGCTGGCCTTCGATTTCGCCGCGCTCGCCGCCGGCAGCCACCTGCGCATCGTCGGCAATCTGCCGTACAACATCTCGACGCCGCTGCTTTTCCATCTGGCCGATTTTGCCGACCGCGTCGTCGACATGCACTTCATGCTGCAGAAGGAAGTTGTCGAACGCATGGTCGCCGCGCCCGGAACCGCGGATTTCGGCCGCCTGTCGGTCATGCTCCAATATCGTTTTGTCATGGACCGGCTGCTCGACGTGCCGCCCGAATCCTTTGCTCCGGCGCCCAAGGTCGACTCGGCGGTGGTGCGACTGATTCCGCGTCCGCCGGCCGAGCTCGCGGCGCGCGACGAAATGCGCTTCGCGGCGCTGGTCTCGGCGGCCTTTGCGCAAAGGCGCAAGATGCTGCGCAACAACCTCAAGGGGATTCTCGGCGACGCCGGCTTCGCCGGTCTCGGCATCGCGCC
>CAIXAY010000535.1 GCA_903917505.1 uncultured beta proteobacterium
CGCCGCGTTGGTCGCCACGATCCTGCCGTCGTCGCCGCCGGTGACGATGCGGGCGCCGTCGCAGGCGCTGGACAGGATGCCGCCGGCATGCACGACGACGCGTTCTTCGGCGCCCTCGCGCACGAACAAGATCGCCTCCTCGCCGAGCACGAAGACGGCATCATTGCCGAGAAAATGAACGGCGACGACCGGCGCACTGGCGGCAACGGGCCGGATACGCTCGGCGATGGAGCCGGTATCGGTACGGGTGTCGGTCATGTCGGTTGCCTCGTCCCGCGGGTGGGCAGAGCGATCACGCCCCGCAACCCGCGAAACCGGTGCGGATCGTCTCGGCCGGCAACTCGCGGCCGATGAAGATCATGCGGCTGCGGCGGCTTTCGTCCGCCTTCCAGGCGCGCTGATGGTCGCCGTCGAGGATCATGTGCACGCCCTGCATGACGAACAGTTCGGGGTCGTCCTTGAACGACAGGATGCCCTTGCAGCGCAGGATCTTCTGTCCTTCCTGCGCCACCAGATTCTGAATCCACGGGAAGAACTTGTCGGGATCGAGCGGCTTGTCGCTCGACAGCGACAGCGATTGCATGTCCTCGTCGTGATAGTGCTTCAGCCCGTGCTGATGGCCGTCATGACCATTATGCCCGTGATCATGATCGTGGTCATGACCATGGTCGTGGTGATCATGATCATGTCCGTGATCGTCCTGCTCGGTCTCGAGGAAATGCGGTTCGATATCGAGGATGCGCGACAGGTCGAAGGCGCTGCGGCCGAGCACCTCCGTCAGCGGTATGGCGCAGCGTTGCGTGCGGTGGATGCGGGCATACGGATTGATGGCACGGATGCGCCCCTCGGTCTCGCGCAGGTCGGCTTCGCTGACCAGGTCGGTCTTGTTGATCAGGATGACGTCGGCGAAGGCGATCTGGTTTTTCGCCTCGGGGGCGTCGCGCAGCCGGTCGGTCAGCCATTTGGCGTCGGCGACGGTGACGACGGCGTCGAGCTTGGTCCGCCGCCCGACATTCTCGTCGACGAAGAAGGTCTGCGCCACCGGTGCCGGATCGGCGAGCCCGGTGGTCTCGATGATGATCGCGTCGAACTTGCCCTTGCGCCGCATCAGCCCCTCGATGATGCGGATGAGATCGCCGCGCACGGTGCAGCAGATGCAGCCGTTGTTCATCTCGAACACTTCCTCGTCGGCGTTCACCACGAGGTCGTTGTCGATGCCGATTTCGCCGAATTCATTGACGATGACGGCGTATTTCTGCCCGTGCGGCTCCGACAGGATGCGGTTGAGGAGGGTCGTCTTGCCGGCGCCGAGATAGCCGGTGAGCACCGTGACGGGAATCTTTTCAGTCATGTTTCACTCCGTTCGGGGCTCTATATAGGGGAGGAGGGGCCCGAACGGAAAGGCCTTGGCGGACCGCCGGCGCAATGACCGATGCACGCCGCGACGGGGTTGCGGTCCCATGGCAGAGGGGTATTAGGTCTGCCGGCCGTCATTGAGCTGCCTGGCTGCAACTTTCCCGACCCTCCCGGCTTGCAAAATGTCCCTGCCCAACCGTTTTTCCGCCTTCGCCGACCGGATCGACAGGCTGAATTCGGCCATCGGCCGCGCGGTAGCATGGTGCGCGCTGGTGGTCGTGCTGGTTCAGGTCGCGGTGGTGCTGATGCGCTATGCGCTCGGGCTCGGCTCGATCTGGCTGTCGGAGACGATCGTCTACGCCCACGCGACCATGTTCCTGATGGCGGCGGCCTGGACCCTGCAGGCGGGCCGCCATGTGCGCGTCGACATCTTCTACGCCGATGCCGCCCCCCGCACCAAGGCGCTGGTCGATC
>CAIXAY010000536.1 GCA_903917505.1 uncultured beta proteobacterium
CGGCACCGGCTTCGCGCCTTTTACCGGCGGGCCGCTCAATTACCTCAGAGAGAGACGACCGACATGACCGATCACATTGCCCAATTGCCCGACCGGCAGCCCGCCCTGCGCGTCATGCCGATGCCGCACGACGCCAACCAGAACGGCGACATTTTCGGCGGCTGGATCATGTCGCAGGTCGATATCGCCGGCGCGACCGTCGCCATGCGCCGCGCGCGCGGCCGCGTCACGACCGTCTCGGTCAACTCCTTCGTCTTCAAGCAGCCGGTGTCGGTCGGCGACATCGTCAGCTTCTTTGCCGAAGTCGTCGAAACCGGGCGAACCTCGATCCGGGTCAATGTCGAAGTGTTCGCCGAACGCCACCCGGCGCAGCCCATAACCGTCCGCGTGACCGAAGCCTCGCTCACCTATGTTGCAATAAACCAACAGGGTGTCAAGCGCGAGCTGCCCGGCGTCGAACAATAGCTTTGTTCCGGCCCCAGTCGCTTTAGAATCTGTCTGGTATTTGCCCGGCGCAGCGCGCGCGCGCCTACGACAAGCTGTCCAACGGAGGGTTTATGGCACAAACGAATTCAATGAAGCTGATTCCGGCATTGTTGCTGGTCGCTTTTTCCGGCGCGGCGACCGCGTCCGGCTTCCAGTTGACCGAACAAAACGCCAGCGGAATCGGCAACGCCTTCGCGGGTTCGGCTGCCACGGCGGAAAACGCCAGCACGATTTATTTCAATCCGGCCGGAATGACGCAGCTGAAGGCGCATGAAGTTTCCTTGGGCGTGTCCGCGGTTGATCCGAGCTTCAGCTTCACCAACAAGGGATCGAGCGTCGGCTCGCTCAATACCTCCGGAAACGGTGGCGACGCCGGCGGCTGGGCGTTCCTTCCCAACGGCTATTTCTCTTGGGCCCTGACCAAGGATCTCTATCTTGGCATCGGTGCCGGCGCTCCCTTTGGCCTGAAGACCGAATACGACGACCGCTGGATCGGCGCGGCTCAGTCCTCGAGTTTCGAAATCAAGACCTACAACATCAATCCATCGGTCGCCTATCGCGTCAATGACACCGTTTCCCTCGGGTTGGGTGCGAACTGGCAAAAGCTGGACGCCTCATACACTCGCCTTGCAACCGTTGGTGCGGGCACGCCTTTTGTATTTGGCGACCGCGTCACCAGCAAGCTCACGCTCAGCGACAGCGCGTGGGGCTGGAATGTCGGTGGCTTGTTCACGCTGTCGCCATCGACCAAGGTCGGATTGTCCTATCGTTCGCAGATCAAATATAACACCGATGGCAAGGTGCAACTTTGGAGTGACGGCACCGCCGCCGGCAATGCGGCATTGGCCGCGCTGGTCGGCCTGGGGAGTCAGTCGGACGCCAAGGCGAGCCTTACGATGCCCGATACCTTCATCATGAGCGTGGCCCAGAAACTCAGTGACAACTGGGAAATGCTTGGCGACGTGTCATGGACCGGCTGGAGTTCGATTCCGAAGGTCGACATCATGCGTACCTCCGGTCTTCAAAACGGTGCGCTCGCCCAGCGGCTCGATACCGACTTTCGTGATACCTGGCGCGTGGCTTTGGGCGCGAACTACAAACTCAACGATGCGTGGAAGCTGAGGTATGGCGTTGCCTATGACCAGACGCCGGTCAAGGGAGCCGATACGCGTCTGGTTTCGCTGCCGGACAATGATCGCGTGTGGTTTTCTTTTGGCACCCAGTGGACACCGGACAAGGCTTCGCGTGTTGATCTCGGCGTGAGCTACATCTACGTAAGGGACAGCAAGATCAACAATGATCAGACGGCTTCCTTCCGCGGCGACGTCGTCGGCGAGTACAACAACAGCAGCATTTGGGTCGTCGGCGCGCAGTACTCCTTGTCATTCTGATAACCGGGCTTGTTGCCTGGCAAGAACGCCCCGGAATCCGGGGCGTTCTTTCGTCTGAACCTTGACCGCGAAGCCCGCTTTGTCGCCTTCTTGGTCGCCGGCGTGCCGCCGGAAATCGTGGGCATCGGTCCGGTCGAGGCGATCCCCGCGCGCGCTCAAGCAGGGCGGAATCAAGCTCGACGAGGTGGCCTGGATCGAACTCAAAGCATTCGCCGCGCAGTCGCTGGGGGTGCTGCGCACACTGCATCGCGATCCGGTCAAGGTCAATCCGCTGGGCGGCGCGACCGGAGCGATCCGCACGGCGACATTGCTGTACGGTTTGCAGCACACCCGGCAGCGCTACGGCATGGTGACCATGTGCATCAGCACGGGAATAGGTGCTGCGGGGATTTTCGAAGCGTTGTTCCAGCGCCGAGATGACGCGAAAGTGCAAAGGGATCGCACAGCAAAGCTGGAACGTGCCAAGCGCTTGCCTTGCGTAAGCTTCGCGCTCATCGCCCCGTGGCACTGGACTGGATGTTTGGCTTGAGGGGCGATTCCCCGACGTTCCGGCGCAGGTAGCGAATTTCATGACGCCCGTGTCTGGCATAATATCAACCGGATATTCCGACACAGGCGACTGATGGACTTTGAGGCACTGGCCGGCTTGGGCTGGCGCGAAGGGCTGATTGCGATCATCGCGCTGCTGGCGCTCTATGTCGTCGTTGCTTTTCTGCGCATTCGACGGCTCAAGCGCGACGCCCTTCCGCTGGCCGTCGATCGCTTTGCCGCGCAATCGGCCACGGCTGCTTACGCCGCCATGCAGGAGCCGGAGCTGAGCGAAGGCTTCGCCGCGCCTGACCTCGAGGCGCCGGCGCCGGTGGAGGCTGCTTTCGCTTGGAACGAGCCGCCGCCGGGCGCGGCGGGACAGCAGATGCTCGAGTCGCTCGAGCGCGATATCACGCAGCTGCGCAAAGAGGTCGGCAGTCTGCGCGCCGAAATATTGCTGCTGCGCGAAGAGCAGCGGCGCGAACTCGCGCAGGCGCGTGTGCCGCAGAATGTCTCGCCGCTTTACAGCGAAGCCATGCAGATGGCGATGCGCGGCCAGGATGCGGCGAGCATATCGCAGCAGTGCGGCATCGCGCGCGCCGAGGCCGAACTGGTCGTTGCTCTGGTGCGTAATCAGGACACGCGCGATTCGTGATCAGGGAAATTGACGCAGGAGGTGACATGGCTACGGAGCAAACCAACACGGGCGAAGCGAGAAGCGAGCTGTCCGACATCAGGCGCAAGCTGTTCTGGCGCATGGGTTTCGCGGGGCTGATGATCATCGCCCTGCTCGGAGGCCTGGCGCTGTTTGACCGGCTCGGCGTGACCAGGAACGAGGTGGTGGAACCAGCCCCGCCGCAATTTACCGAGCCCGTGCCGGTGCCGAAGAAAGCGCTGACGCAGCCGGTCACGCCGGCTGCGCCGGAACCCGAAGCGCGCGCGGCGCCGGTCGACAAAGCGGCGCCGCCGGCGGAGCCGCCGCCGCGCCCTGAGGTGGCCGCGCAACCGACCTTGCCGCGTCC